>CAYQOY010000004.1:0-3103 GCA_964419275.1 Candidatus Woesearchaeota archaeon | reverse complement strand
GCTTTTTCTTCAGCAAGAGATTTAGCTTTTTCTCTTAAGTTTGTCATGAAAACTCCTGCAACAATTAGTCCAATCAATGAAAAAAACAAAGCAATTGCAATAAGCATGAAAATCATCTGCTGAATATTCAGTTGCCCTTTTCTGGATTCTAAATTTTTCACCATAATTTACATTGCTCCTCCTGAAGCTCATTAAATCTTTTTAGTTTTTCAGCAGTTTTAATGATCCCTTCTTGTTCATCGAAGTCAGAAGAATCATTAAAATCATTTAAAAGTTTTTGAAACTCATCTAAAGTTAAAATAAATTCCGCGTTTTCACAAAGCAAATAGCTGTCCAAATTGGATTTTCTTAAATAAATTCTGGTTAAAGAATTAGCTCGAGATAAAATTCGGTTGAGATTGCATTCATAAGATTCTTTGCTAGAAAAAATTCCAGCGTACATCAAAGAATCAGAATAAAAGTGAATAATTTCTTTGTTTTTTTCAATAGTTCCTAGGGAGTAATCTTCCAAGGAAGCATAGCTTATTTGAATGTCGCAATTTCCTTGAGAAAAGCAAATTTTTAAACTTTCAGCAGGGCATTCCAAAGAATTTTTTTTGAAAACAAAATTATCAACACTGAAGTTGGAAAGTTCTTTTTCAATTTTCAAGGGAACATCAATCAAGCAGTATTGTTTTTCTTTTGAAATAATGTAATTCAAATCTGCAATTTTAAAGGGAGTTTCAAATGGTTTAGAAAACACAAAGAATTCTTTTGATTCAACAGGATTCTCAGAAAAAACATATTTGTTTTGAAAAGTGCTCATCTCACTTAACCCCGGAGCTTTTGGCCAACGTCTGAAACTTTGTTGAGTTACCCCCAAAAACTGTTTTCCAAATGTTCCAAAATCATCGCATCGGTTGTAAATTCTAGTTTCTATTGTTGAACCAATCTCTCCAGATTTTGCAGATTCAAATGAGCTGCCAAAAGCTTCCAGCAAATTTCCAATCTGTTTTTGAGTTTGGGCGCTGCTTGAGCTTTGTCCTGTATTCGCAATTTTAGTGGAAAGAAAAATAGCGAAAACAAGAATTGCCGCGCCAGCAATAATTGCGAAAAGCCAGCCAAAAGATATTTCCATATATCCTTTTTTTATCATTTTACACTTTTTCAATTGAAACTAAATCCTCTCCGAACTCCTTTTTTATTTTCATACTGACTTTCCCTTTAACAGATTCAAAGCACAATCTTCCATTGGTTGTTGGTTGAATCATCTTAGAAATATCCAAATTAGGAATATTTTTTCTGTGATAAATCGTTTTTGTTTGTAAAATCATATTTCCAAATTCATCATCCAAAAAGCATATTTCAATTATATTGGAAGGAAGAGAATAATTTTTTATTTCCTGAGACCTTTGAGATTTCCAAGAAAGATTAACATCGTATTCTATTTTGTCAACTAGATGATTAATCTGTACATCTCTTTGAAATGCAAGGAATTTTTGTATTGCAAAAATAGCAAAAGCGATGAAAGCAATTATTAAAATAATTGAGAAAATCATTCCAAAAGAAATTTGCATCTGAGCTTTTTTATCACTCTTTTTTGAAAACAAAATCATAACAAAAAAAGAAAGCTGGAACTTATAAATCTTTATAGAAATTTGACTGGTTTAATTACAATGCTGCAAACATTTGGATCTGGCTGATTTCCATATAAATCTCTGCATTTTATGTAATGGATTCCAAGTTCAGGTTTCCATTCAGTGAAGTGTGTTCTATTGTTAACTGTTCTGAAAGCGATTCCTTTTTCAAATGGATAATTACATCCACTTACATCGTAAACACACTGAGCATTTTCATTTGTAATAATCTTTAAATTGCTTTCTTCGTAATAACTTCTAACAACAATTGGCTGAGAGTTGTCTGTTCGAACACTAAAGCTGATTTGTTTGGTGTCAGAATTTCCTCCAAGGTCAACACATCTAACAAAGTAAGTATATTCCCCTTCATTGAGATTAAGAGCCTGACTGTGGAGGTAAGAGCCTGTGTCTCCGAATAATACAAAGCTGGAATCAATTCCTGTTGGGCTAAGATAACAAGAAGCAGCTCCTTTGCTGAATCCGTCAGTTGTTTCTGCCTTGATAGTTACTGGAATGTAATTTCCCGCTCCGCTGATTGTTTGTCCGTCTTCAGGAGTGAGTTTGGAAATTAAAATTGGTTGAGTTCCAATTAAAGTGTAAACATAAGACTGTTGGTTAACATTTCTTTTAGTGTCTTCTGTTTCTTGAGGATTGTCTTTACATCTGAAATAGAAAGTGTTGTTTTGTCTGTTTAATAATCCCTTAAGAGTTGCTCGGCATTTGTAAGTTTGCCCGATAATTGGAATTTCTGGCACAGGGTCGCAAACCATATCATTTTCCATTGAATTGTAATCTTTATCATTCATAGTCCATTTACAAGTTGCAGGTTCATTCAAGTAAACATCCACTTCTGCTTGTTGCTGGTCAAATGCAATTGGAGAATTATTCAATATGCTTGTTCCTTTTATCACTGGAGGCATTGTGTCTGGTCCAGGTTCCATGCACAGATTGAATACATATGAAGCCTCATTGTAATTTCCATTAGAATCTTGGCATTTTATGTAAAAGCTCAAAGGTTCATTTTGATAAACTATTGAATCTTCGTCTTGCAACCATAACAAATCAAGTAAATTAATTTCTTGAGAATGATTATACTTTAAAGCAGAATTTCCTCCCATGAAAAAGCCCATCTCATTGAATTCTCTTTTATTTTCAGAGTCCAGCTTACATTTAGCAGGTTCATTTAATTTAACTCCGAATGTTAATGGTTGAGTCACAGAAATGCATTTAGCAGGATCAGCAGAATTAATTATCTTTACACCTCTGTTTGGAGGGCTGATAGATTCATCAGGAGTGTAAGAATAACCTTCAGTGAGAACTTCTTGCCAAGGTTCAATTATAGGGGCAAGAACATCTCCAGAAGAATTCCAAGCGCAAACTTGGTCAACTGTTCCTTTGTTTAATAATTCGCAAGATTGTCCTAAGCTTTTACATCGGTATTCTGTGCAAGGAAGTTTTCCACCATTACACTTTTCACAATCCTTTCC
>CAYQOY010000003.1:33468-57031 GCA_964419275.1 Candidatus Woesearchaeota archaeon | reverse complement strand
TGATTGAAACTAAATGATTAACATGATAAAATTTGGACCTGCTGGACTAGGGGCGGTGAAAGATGCTGTGCAGAATTTGGAAAATTATCACAAATTAGGACTCAAGGCTTGCGAAATCGCTTTCACTTACGGGCCATATATTAAAACAGAAAAAGAAGCTTTAATGATTAGAAAAGCTGCTGAAAAATTTGATATTGAACTTACAATTCATGCTCATTATTGGATAAATCTTAATTCAGAAGAAAAAGACAAAGTTGAAGCTAGCAAAAAAAGAATCTTGGATTGCTGCAAGGTTGGAACTTGGTTAGGGGCGACAAAAGTTATTTTCCATCCTGGTTATTATGGAACTCAAGATAAACAAGAATCCTATGAAAAAATAAAAAATGAAATCTTGGAATTGCAACAAGAAATCAAAAAGAAAGGTTATACTCCAAAGCTTGCTCCAGAAACAACAGGGAAAACAAATGTTTTTGGAAGCATTGATGAAATTTACAATTTAACAAAAGATACAAAATGCTTGTTCTGCATTGACTTTGCACATATCCTTGCGCGTGAAAAAGATTACAAATTTGATTATGTTTTAAACAAGTTCAAGGAATTTGACAGCATGCATATTCACTTTTCTGGAATTGAGTATGGAGATAAGGGTGAAAGAAATCATAAACAAACAGAAAAAAATGAAATAAAGAAACTTGTTTCAGCGCTTTTTGAAAAATCGAAATCAAAAAACATTGTTGTTGTGAATGAAAGCCCTTTGCCTGTTGAAGATTCTGTTTCAGCAATTAAAGTGTTCAAAGAAATTGAAGCTTCCTGTAAAAAATCTTGATTTTTTCACTGAGTGTTATAACGCCTGGTGAAAAATTGAGTACTTTATAATTACTATATTCTGTTATCACCATAAAGTTTATAAAGTAATTCCGGGTTAAAAATTCAACTTAAAATGGCAAAGCAAACACAAAAAATCGGAGTTTCTTTGATCGTGTTAACAGCAGTTTTACTATTGTTAACAAGTGCAGTTACCGCTTTATCCGGTGTTGCTACAATAACCTCTGTTAAGGTTAAGGGCGTTGAAGTTCTTGGAACAGCTGCCACTGTTGGCGTTGTTGCAGGAGATTCAATCTCTGTTGAGGTTGTTTTCACAGCTTTGGTTGATGCCTCTGATGTGAAATTGAGAGCAGAATTGGAAGGAGTTGACAGCGATAGAGAAGAGACAGTTTTTATCGGAGACGTTGAAGCTGGTAAAACCTATATCAAGACTTTATCAATAGAAGTTCCTTACGAACTATCGGATGATTTGAGTGACGATGTTGCACTTGGATTGAAGATTTGGAACAAAGATTTTAAGACAGAGCTTAGCGGATTCGTTTTAAGAGTTCAAAGAGAAGCTTACCACGTAAGTGTTATGTCTTTGAAAACCATAGACAATATCTATGCAGGGGATGTTTTCCCAATAGATGTTGTTTTGAAAAATGTAGGTTACAATGACCTTGAGGACTTATATGTCACCATGAGCATTCCTGCATTGAAGGTTCAAAGAACAGCATACCTTGGAGAACTTGAAACTCTTGATGACGATACCACAACTGGAAGAGTTTTCCTTGAGGTACCATACAGTGCAGCTGCAGGAGAATATGCTCTTGAAGTTACTGTACAAAATGACGACCTCTTGATGACTGCAGTACAGAAAATCTCTGTTAAGAATGAATTTGCAAGCAATGTAATTGCAACTGAAACCACAAAGACCGCTAAGGTTGGAGAGGAAGTTGTTTATGAATTATTGCTTGTAAACCCAACCGACAGAATAAAAGTTTACAGAATTGTGCCTGAAACATCAATGAATGTCTTGACAAGTGCAAGCGACTTGATTGTTTCTGTACCTGCTGAACTCAGCAGAACTGTAAGCCTCAGTGTAAAAGCTGATTCTGAAGGAGACCACGAGCTTAAGGTAAATGTCTTCTCTGGTGATGAACTTACTGGAAAAGCAGCATTAACTGTAAAAGCAGATGGTTTAGCAGTTCCAAATCCAATGGTAGTTTTAACAGTAGTCCTTGCAGTAATCTTCGTGATATTGCTTGGTGTTTTGATTGCTTTAATCGCAAAGAAACCTAAGAAACAAGAAGAGTTCGAAGAGAGCTACTACTAAACCCAAATTTTTTTATTTTTTATTTTTTTATTTAGTAAAGAAAAAAGCACTAGCTTAAACTAGGCAAACTATTTATCTAATTTTAAACTTGTAATTTTACTGATATTGTCAGTCATGCTTACTCCATAAAGAGCTGTAGCACCCATGATAACTTCATCGTTGTGTGAGATTACAATATACTGTCCTTTTTCCATGTATTTCTTAAGCAGCAAGGAAAGTATTTCTGAGTTCTTTTTATCTAGCGCTGCATCTATTTCATCTAGCAAGTAAAAGCAATAAGGCTTAAGCTCTTGAATTGCAAAGATTAATGAAAGTGCTGCTAAAGTTTGTTCTCCTCCAGATAAAGAAGTCACATCTGCATATTTGCCGTGTCCAACTTTGTTTATTATGCTTACTCCTCCCTCAAATGGCTCTTTTTTGTTTTCCAGATCTAAGAAAACAGGGCCTTTCGGACTCAATTCAGAGAAGTTTCTTGTGAAAATATCATTTAAGGCATTAAGAGTTTTCAGGAACACACGCTTTTTCTTGGAGTCTATTTCAGTGATTATCTGCATGATATCTTCTTTTTCTTTGTTTACAACATCCACTTTTTCTTTTACAGATTCATATTCCACTCTTAACTCCTCATAGATTTCCAAAGAACGCATATTTACAGAGCCGAAGTGAGCAAAGTTTTGCTGCAATTCTCCGAGTTTTTCTATTAACACTTCTTTGCTTGCGCGAATTAATTCCACTCCTTGAAATTCTATCATCTCGGTTTCAAGATTACTTATTTCAGCCTTAACTCGTGCTTCATCTATTCTTAAGTTGTTTATTGCTTGGTCTAAATTATAAATCAAGTTCTGCTTTCTGGAATTTTCAATTTGATTGTTTCTTACTTCTGCTTGAAGTTTATCACGTTCATCAATCATTTTTTTGAATTTTTCAGTTAATTCATTTTCTTGCCTTCTTTTTTTCTCAAGAGCAGCTTCTTTTTCTGCAATTTTTTTGTTAAGCTCAGAAATTTCTTCTTTTAATTCATCTTCTGTGCTGTCAATTGATTTGAGATTTGATTTGAATCTGTCTAAGTCTCTTTGCTTGAATCCAATTTCAGCATTAAAATTTTCTGCGTTTACTAAACCTGTTTCTTTTATTGAAAGGCGCAATTCCTCGTATTTCTTTTCAATGTCTGGATTTTCATTTATTTTGCTTTCAAGAAGCTCACGCTTTTTGTCTAAATCAGAAATCTCTTTTTTAAGACTCTCAACTTTCTCTTGAACATTCTTGATTTGATTCTTTTTTTCTTCAATGCTAGAAATAATAATTAAATCTCTTTCTCTTTTTTGAATCTCAACACTCATTTGTTCAATATCCTCGGAAAGAGCTTGTTTTTTCTGAGAAATTAAATCAATTCTTTGATCAGATTTTTTGATTTGCTCTCTTAATTCGCCTATTTTTTCATCAATTTCTTTTCCGATGTTTTGAATGTGTTCAGGAGTGATTTTGCTTTTACACAAAGGACAGATATCTAATTTAGAAACTTTCATAATTATTTTTTCCTGCCCGTCAATTTCATTTTCATTTGCAAAAGAAAGCTTTCCTAAATCTGCCTCTTCTTTTTTCAAATTCTCCAAGATTTCTCTTTTTTCTTTCAAGGAATTTTTTAAAGAATTAACTTTTTCCGAATCTGTTTTTCTATCATACAAATCCTTGGAAAGAGATTGAACCTGCTTGAGAAAAAATTCTATTTCATTTTCGTCGCTGGCTAGCAAAGATTGCTTGTCGCTAAGCCTATCTTTTGTTGACTTCAATTCAGAGCGAGTCATATAAAACTTTTTTCTTTCAACTTCTAATTTTTCAAGCTCTTCTTTTTTCTGCTCAATTTCTTTTTGCTGCTTGGTGGTTGTTGGAGTTTCTTTTTCAAGATTTTTAATCTCGTAAAGAGTCTTGTCAATTGAAAGCTTCAACGATTCTTTTTGCCTTGCTAATTCATTGAGCTTGTTTTTATTGTTGTCTAAATTAACTTTCATTCCGGCCAAGTCTGCTCTTAATCCTGCGATTTCATCATTAAGTTTTTCTTGCTCTAATCCAGTTGCTTTTTGCATGTCTGCATTAATTTCGCTGATTTTGAATTCAAGATTTTTGATTTCTCCTTCAACACTTAGTATCTCTTTTTTGATTTTTTCTTTTTCTTTCAGCTTTTCAGAAATTTCTTTGCTGACTTTTTCAAACTCGTCTTTTTTTAAGTTTAAATCAGAATGAGTTATGCTTGCTTTGTGCCTTTTGATTGTTTCTTCAATTTTCTTGAATTTCAAAGCTTGCTGTCTTTCTTTTTCAAGATTATTCATGTAATTTGTTCTTTCTCTTAAAACAGTTGTAACTTCTTTGAGCTTGGCTTCTGTTTTTTCCAACTCTTTCAAGGATTTTTCTTTTCTTAATTCATAAACAGCGATTCCTGCAACTTCTTCAATTATTTTTCTTCTTTCTTCTCCGTGCATATTAACAAAATTCTGAATTTCTCCCTGAAGAACAATATTGAATCCATTGGGGTCTATTCCTGCTTGCGCTAAAAGCGCCAAAACTTCCTGACGATTTTTAGTTTCATTGTTTATTTGATAAATACTTTGCCCGTTTCTTCTAACAATTCTTTTAATGGAAATCTCCAAGCTTTCAAGAGAGAATGTTTTGTCAGAATTGTCAAAAATCATTTCCACAGAAGCTTCTTTGGAAGCCCCAACCTCTTTTGTACCTCTGAAAATTAAATTACTGGCTTTTGTCGCTCTTAATGATTTAGTGTTCAATCTTCCTAAAACAAAACAAATCGCATCTGAAATATTGCTTTTACCAGAGCCATTTGGGCCAAGAATAACATTAATATCTTCACTGAAAGGCAGCTCGGTTTTTTGAGCAAAGCTCTTGAAACCTTTCATTATTAATTTTTTTATATATGGCATCTCTTTTTGTTTTCTGTTTTAACAGAATTTCCCCAAATTAATAAAATCTTAACGAGTTTTTAAAGTTTATAGAAGATTGGTCTGGTTTTCCCAGGCATTTTTCCAGGTTTCCCAGCTTTTTCTGAATATTCCGTGATCGTTATATTTTTTTATATTTTCTTGCAAGAATTTTTTAGTGTAAGGGTCAGAAGGATAACCTGAACCAATTCCCGGATATTTGTTTCTTAAAATATCCATTTCTCTTTCTCTAACGCACTTCGCTAGGATTGAAGCTGCTGAAACAACAATATGATTTGCGTCTGCTTTGTTTTCGCAAATAAAACTTAAATTCTTCACCTCAACTTTTCTTTGAATTAACTTTTCAACAAGCTGATTTTGCCACTTTTCAATTCCCGCAGAAGGGCAATCAATTACTATTTGAATTTTAGAATCTTTTTTTATTTCTTTGGAATCAACAAGTTTTTTGATTAAATCTGCAATAACTCTGCTTTCCAGTTCATTTAAATTCACTCCTTCTTGATTTTTTGTGTCAATTTCAAGAGGATAAAGTTTGTGTGTTTCACAAGCAATCGCCTGTTTTTTTATTTGGGCTTCTAGCTCTTGTCTTTGCTTTTCACTAAGCTTTTTGCTGTCTTTAACACCTATCTCTTTTAGCTCTTTTTCAACACTGCTATCAATTAAACAAGCTGCAACAACTAATGGGCCAACAACAGGTCCTTTTCCCGCTTCGTCAACACCTATTTTCAACATGTGAGCAATAAAAGTATGAGTAGCAGCGGGTGGATTTGAACCACCGGCCTCGAGGTTATGGGCCTCGCGAGCACTCCAGGCTGCTCTACGCTGCTATGTTAAATCTTATATCCCTTCGCTTTTAAAGGTTTGCGGACGCGTCAGAAATACTTACAAAAACACTTATAAGTGTTGATTTTCTCCAATAATTATGCCCAGTTCGCATAGTGGTATTGCATCGGATTGCTAATCCGAGCCCTTCGGGGCCCCAGGGTTCGATTCCCTGACTGGGCGTTGTAAATCTTAAAAAACTTATTTTATCTTTTCAGGATTCCACTTATCTTTTTTCAGCTCTTCGATTGCTTTTTTTAAATTATTTCTTTCTGTAACAAAAAGTTCTATTTTGTGAGGATTGCTGTTAATACTGACTTTTCCTGCGGTGTAAATTGTCCAGTATTCTTGTTTTCTTACATAAACCCAATCCAAGGGGATTTCTTGTTTTTTTAAGATGCCCAAAACATTAATATCACTGGCTTTATGAAATTCTTGATTCTTATAGTACTTCCCAAATTTCTTTGCGGAAAGACTTCCGAAAAGATAAGCTTCTTCTAAAACTTCTGACAGTTTTTCTAAAAGCAGCTTTTTTGCCTCTTGGTAAGCTTCCTCTTGATTTTCATAGAGCATTTTTTTAGGTTTTCTTTTCTTAACATGGTCTTTGTTGACTATATTTGTCAAAACCCATTTTCCATCAATAAGTTCTATTTCAGTGAAAGAAGTATTTTCTGAGCGATATCTTCTAAATTCATCTTTTTCTTTATTTCTTCCCTCAATTAAATTAAGTATCACATTTATAACGCCTCCATGAGAAAAAACCGCAACGGTTTTATCGTGCTTCTGTATTTCATCTAAAAAACTTTTTGCTCGATTTATGAAATCCCAAATGTTTTCTCCGTTTGGCGGGCGAATTTCATATTTAGTTTTTCCTTTTGCAATTTCTTGTTGATACATCTCCTGAAATCTCTGATCTCTGGTTTCAGGCGTTTTATCGAATTCTCCCCAGCTGAACTCTCTTAATCTTTTATCAAGAATAACAGGCATATTGATTATTTTTGAAAGCTCTTCTGCTGTTTGTGCGGCACGCTTTAAATCGCTCGCATATATCTCTTCTATTCCCTTTTTGGATAAAATTTCTGCAATCTTTTTTGCTTGTTTTTTGCCCCTCGAGCTTAAAGAAGTGTCTATTAACTGTCCTTGATGAATTCCTTTTTGATTTGCAATAGACTCTGCATGTCTAACTAGAATTATTTTATGCATTTAGTTTAGAAAGTATCTGAATTTTTTAATTCTTTCTAAAATTATTGATTGATCAATTTAGCTTCTAGACTCTCGCCATTCCCACCAGTCATCTCTTCCAATTATTATGTGGTCGAGAATGTTGATATCTATCTGCTTGCCTGCTTCAACTAGTTTTTCAGTTACTTCTAAATCTTCTTCGCTTGGATTTGGGTCTCCGCTAGGATGATTATGAATCAAAATTATTTTTGCTGCGCTGTTTTTTATTGCTGGCTTGAATATTTCTCTAGGGTGAATAATTGAAGCATCCAAAATTCCTTTTGTAATCAGCTGTTCTTTTATTACATAATTCTGGGAATTCAGCAAAAGAACATAGAAATGCTCTTGTTTTTCATCTTTAAGCTTTTCATTGAAGTAATTGAAAACATCACGCGCGCAGGTTATTCTCTTTTTGTTTTCACTTTTTTCTTTTTTCAGCTGATTATATCTTTTTCCTAATTCTGCAATTGTTAAAATTTCCATTGCTTTAGTTTGTCCAATACCTTTTATTTTTTCAAGTTCTTTTAAGGAACAATCAAACAAATCTTCAAGGCTATACTCTTTGAGCAAGTTATTTGCAACTTCAATAACATTTTCTTTAGCTGTGCCTGTTCTAAGGATGATTGCCAAAAGTTCTGCATCGCTCAAGGCATCAGCTCCTTTTTTAAGAAATCTTTCTCTAGGTCTTCCTTGTTCAGGAATATCCTTGATTTTCATATTTTTTACAATAAATTCAAGATTAAAAGATTATATGAAGTAAGATGATAAATTAAATGCTTTCGGATATTTTTATTGACTAAGTTCACAAAATTTTATAAACTCGTCTATTTTATTTTCAACATAAGGTGAAAAATGAATAAAGGAGGTTTATTGAAATTTTTAATAGTATCAATTATAGTACTGCTACCATTCACTCTCGCCTTTTCTGGAAGCGGCGAAGGAATAGAAAGCTCTCCTTACAATATTACCAATTGTACGCAATTACAAGAAGTCAATGATAACCTTGCGGCATATTATCAACTAATTAATAATATCAATTGTTCAGACACAATAAATTGGAATGCTGGTGTAGGATTTATTCCTTTAGGTGACGGATTAACTCCTTTCTCAGGAAATTTTCAAGGAAACAATTACAACATCAGTGGATTGTATATCAATAATAACACTAGAGACTATGCCGGTTTGTTTGGGGATGTTTTTGGAGAAGTAAAAAATGTTAGATTAATCCAAGCAGATATAACTGCAGGAAATTACGTTGGAGGAATTGCAGGATTATATGAAGGGCCTTCAAACCTTTCTAATGTACACACTTCGGGTCAAATAACAGGGGATGGAGACGTTGGAGGACTTGTTGGAGATATATACCAAGATATTTCAATATTAAACTCTTCTTCAAGTGCAGATATAATTTCTACTAATGATTACACTGGGGGATTAGTTGGTTATGCTCCTTCAGGAGTAATAATTGAAAATAGTTTTTTCACCGGAAGTGTCTTTTCTACAAGATCTTACACAGGAGGAATTGCTGGAATTTTTTCAGGCCCAATAATCAGCAATTGTTATTCTAGCGGAAATGTTACCTCCAGCGGGACTTATACAGGAGGACTTGTTGGTAGATTTGATGGTGAAACCGGAACAGTAGTTTCTAACTCTAACACTAGCGGAAATATAACTGGAAAAGGATACACTGGAGGACTTGTTGGATTATTTGAAAAAGGAGATATAATCAATTCTCATGCAACGGGGGAGATTAATGGAACTGGATATGTTGGGGGACTTTTTGGAAGTTTTGGTGAAGGAGATATTCTAAATTCTTATGCTAGTGGAAATGTTGATGGAAACAATGATTGTGTGGGAGGGTTAGCAGGAGAGTTTATTATTGGGCAGATAATCGGTTCTAATGCAAGCGGGAATGTAAACTCTTCAGAGGGGTGGTATGTTGGAGGCCTTGTTGGAGAGTTTTACGAAGAATGGGGTGAGGGCTACGCATATTTGATTTCTAATTCTCATGCTACTGGAAATGTGATAGGTTACTCTCAAGTCGGAGGATTAGTTGGAGACTTTTACACTGGAAACATCTCTGATTCTTATGCTACAGGAAACATCTCAGGAAGTGTCGAAGTTGGGGGTCTTGTCGGGTATTTTATGGGATTAACTATTTCCAACTCTTCTGCTACCGGACGCGTAGATGGAACTGATGATTCTGTTGGAGGTTTAGTTGGGAGATTTGATTCAGGAATGTTTATCTCTGATTGTTATGCTAGTGGAGATGTAACAGGAGAAGGAATGTACACTGGAGGATTAGTTGGAAAATTTGAAGGAAATGTTTTAGAAGGGACAGATGAAGAAATCAGAAATTCTTATGCAACAGGAAATGTTAATTCTTTAGGAGATTACACTGGGGGATTAGTTGGAATTTTTTCAGGAGATACAATTACTTCAAGATTGATTACATCTTATGCAACAGGAAATGTTACCTCCACAGGTAATTATGCTGGAGGTTTGGTTGGACTTCTTTATGGGGCAATAAATAATACCTATGCTACCGGAAAGGTTATCGGGGAAGGGGTTGATGGGGGAGTTGGAGGACTTGTAGGTTCATTTAATGGAAGAATACTTTCAGATTCTTATTCTTCTGGAGATGTTGAAGGAATTATCAACACCGGAGGATTTGCGGGAATAATTTCTTCAGGGGGAGAATCTACCCTAGTAAAAAATTCTTATTCTACTGGAAGAGTTAATGAATCTGCAACAAATGTAGGGGGATTTGCAGGGCGACTTATTTCGGAAGCAAAAATAGATAATGTTTATTGGTACAATTGGAGCACAACATTGGATTGTTATTCTGGAGGAAATGAAAATTGCACTGCAATTTCTGAAGAAGAATATTTCTTTGACTATGAAAATGCTCCAATGAATCTTTCATCTAGCACGGGATGGAATTTCTCAGAAACTTGGGACGAGGTTTATAACGGCAAAGATTATCCTGTTTTATTATGGCAAGGCATAACAATACCTGATGTGACTGCACTAACTTATTCATATGCCACAGAAAATTTGAACACAACCATTGCGGGTCAAGTTGTTTTATTTTCTGTTTTATGGGATGATGACACTGCTTTAAATCCAACAGGACAATATATTTTCTCAACAAATAATACTGGAACATGGGTAAATGATTCTGCGATTAACTTTACAACAACACCGGAATGGGCAAATATTACGAAGACATTAAATTCCACTGCTGGAATTCTCATAGGTTATAAATGGTATGCTAAAGATGATGCTGGAAATTGGAATGAGACAGGGATGAATACTCTAACAACAGAAGAAGCTGAGGAAGAAGAGGAAGATGAAGAAGAAAATGGAGATACAGTAAGCTACTCTTCACCAAAAATTAACCCGGTGGATACTTCTCAACCCAACCAGGATATTGAACTTAGAATAGGAGATAAAATCGAGGTTGCAGATGAATCTAACAATTATGTATTGAGGCTAGACAAATTTAATTCTAGTGAAGCAAGACTAAAATTGGACAACTCAACCAATAACACTCCTTCTTATAAAATGATTATTCTTCCTATTGGCGAAGAGTATCATTTAGATTTAAATTTAGACTCTAAATTTGACTTAGTTCTTATTTATCAGGGGATAAGCAATTTAACTAGGAGAGCGATAATATCCACCCGAGCAGTGAATGTAATATTGGAAGATGACCCTATTGTAGAAGAACAGGAAAAGCCTAACCAAAAAAATTCAGATAGAATAAGTCATATTTTATTTTGGATTATTTTAATAATCTTGTTTATAATTTCAATGATTGTCTTTTTTGCTTCCAACAAAAAGAAGAAACCAAGGATAGAAGATAAAATAAAAGTTAGAATTAAGAAAAAGTAATACGTAATCTTTTTTTAAGCAATATTTAAATAAAAATATTGTTATAAGATATAATGAAGAAAATAAGATTTTTTGTGCTAGTGTTTATCTTAACTCTCACGCTTTTTTTAATTCAATCGGTTTTGGCAGGAGCTTATACTATTGAATTTAATCAGATTCAAAATTCAGTTATCGTGAAAGAAGAATTCCCAGATAATCAAACCAAGTATTACAATGAACCAGAAATATTAGACATTTCTGGAAACAATATTTATTTTCTGAAAAAAATAACTTTTTTTGAGGATTATTCAGAAGTAAGGGTGAGAATCAATCTTGACGAAAGAGTTGTTGTTAATCAAAACCAGATATTTCCAGCAGGATATTCTTTTGAGAGCGATGGAAAAACAATCTCCATTGTTTGGAACTTAAATGATGTAAAATCTTCTCAAATTTTTACAATTTTCGCAGAGTTAAAAGATACAAGTAAAGATTTTAGTTTTTATTTCGCTTTAATTTTGGGGGTTTTGCTTGCAATCGCTGTTTTTTATTTTATTTTAGATAGATTAATCTTCAAGAAGAAGAAACAAATTGAAAAAAACAAAATTCAACAAAAAATCGGACAAGCTCCAGTTGTGACTACTTCTGAAAGCAAAAACAAAGTTATTCAAGAAAGGGAAAAATATGAATACCTCCTTGAAACAGAAAAGAAAGTTATAGATGCTCTTAAACAAACTGAAAGAAACGAACTTTGGCAAAAGCAAATTCAAAATTTAACTGGATTCAGCAAAGCTAAAGTCTCAAGATTAATTAACAACCTTGAACAAAGAAATCTCGTGAGAAAGATTAATTTTGGTAATACTAATAAAATAAGATTGAAATAATTCTGATAAAAATTTAATAAATTTAAGATAAAACAAGTTTTATCTTGTTTCACGGATATTTTAAATATATTTTTTATTTGGAACTGCTATGAAAAACAAACAAATGAAAACTGAAAGGAGGTTAAAACAAAAATGAAGACACTATTAGTAACAGGTTTACTTGCACTTGTCTTGGTTTTAGCAGTATTTCCTCAAGTTATAGCTGAGAGACCAACTGAATGCATTGGATCTGACAATCAATCACTTGAAGGTTTAGATTGTGTAATTTCTCCGGCTCCAACTACAATTGAAGAAAGCAATGAAACTGTGACTCCAGCTCAATTAAGAAGAGCTAGATGGCAAATATGGTTTACTTTCAACAAGGAAAGAAAAGCTGAAAGACAACTTCAGTTAGCTGAAATGGAACTTATCCGAGCTAGAATGGCTGCTTTGAAAAATGATAGCAAGGCATTGCATGAAGCTTTGAAAAACCACGAAGAACTTTTAGAAAAAGTGAGGGCCACGGTTCAAAACAGAAGAGAAAAGAACACTGAAGAAGGACTTAATGAATCTGCAACTTGGCTTACAGGAATTGACAGAGCAATTGAAGTTCATGAAAATAAAATAACTAGATTGAATATTTTGCTTTCTGAAGGCACAAATCTTACAGAAGAACAAAAAGCATTGATACAAGAAAAAATCAACAAAACTCAAGAAAGTATTGAACATCTCAAAGAAGTTCAAGCTGAACAAGGTGAAAGAGTGAAAAAGAAGTTCATGGCCGTTGAGAACTTAACTGAAGAACAAGTTGAAGGAAAGCTAAATCAAATCAGAAACAGAGTCAGAAATCCTGATTCTCATGATGACGAGGAAAACGAAACTGAAGAAGAAACTGATACTGAAGACGAAAACGAAACAGAAGAAGATTAAACAATAAAATTTTATTTTTTCTTTTTATTTTTTTAATTTTAAAAAAGACTCTAATAAAACAAAATCGAAAAAAATAAAAATAGGAAATACTTAGGGTATATTATGAAAAGAGGATTAGAAGATTTTCCTGCTGAAAATACTAATTATCAAAGATTTCTTCCTAAAATTCAAGAGATTGTTGGGGAAAAAGAATTTTATGATTCTTCTAATGAAGCACAATTAAGCTATGCAAAACTAGGTGAATATATGAATACTTCTGATTTTAAAAGAAATTCCTCCATTGAAAAATTCGCTTTAGTGACTGACGTTATGTTTCAGATTGAAAAGAAAAATAGGTCTAAACTAGCTCCTGAAGGAACTGCCAAGATATTTCTTGATGTTGGTAGAAAGAGAAAAACTGAGAAAGCAATTGATCAAATGATCGCTGCTCATGGAACTCCTCGCCCGGAAAAATTTGGGGGAGCTTGCTGGGATATGTATGAAGAATACTCTTTTTATAAAAAACAAGTCGGCGAAATGTATACCCCAAAAGAGTGGATGGAATTTGATGCTTACTTTAATGCAAGAATACAAAAAAACTTTTTAAACAATTCAAGATGAAAACAATAATTCATGCCATTAAATTTATTTAAGATTAAAAAAACAACTCTTGAAGAATATTTTAAGAACCGCCTGAGTGAGAGCCTCGTAATTGATATTCAACCCGTCTTGTATCGAGGACTCATTCCAACAAAAGATTTACACCTGGCTATAAATTTATTTGCTAATGAAGCTCCAGAATTTGCTGACACCATTCTTGAATACTCTTCTTTTGAAGATTCTGATGTAAAAAAATACTTGAAATACCCTACGACTAGAGATTTATCTCACTTGATTTATGTTGAAATGTCGGGATTGGCAATAATAACATTGAATAGTCTTAATAAAAGTTGGATTTTTCATTAAAGATTATCTAATTAAAACGAATCTGTCTTTTCCCAATCTCTTTGCTTGAAGAAGTGCTTTGTTCGCTCTTTCCTTGAATTTTCTTGCTGTTTCGGGTTTTTTATATTCAACAATTCCCCCACTTACTTTCACTCCCTTTTTCAGAAGGAATTTATTTTTATGAATTCTTTGTCTTAATCTATCTGAGAAAAGCTTTGCATTTTGCAGGCTTGTTTCTGGCAAGAGAATCATAAATTCCTCTCCGCCAAATCTCGAAACTAAATCATATTTTCTCAGAGCTTTAGACATTACTTTGGCTAATTCGATTAGGATATCATCTGCTTGTATGTGCCCATATTTTTCATTTATCTTTTTGAAATCGTCTATGTCCAACATAATCAAACTCAAGATTTCTTTTCCTCTTTTTGCTTTTTCAATTTCCATTTTAAGAATAGTTTCAAAAAATCTATAATTGTATAATAAAGTTTTACCATCGCGGATTGAAGCTTCATAAAGCTCAAATATTAATTTTTGAATTTCTGGAGAAAGCTTTTTTATTTTATCTTTCAACTTCTTATTCACTAACAAAATCTTTTTTTTCATACCCAAAAAATATTTTAAGATTATATAAAACTTTTTGCTTTTTCCTCAATAAGTATTTAAACCACTTTTTATTATTTTAATAAGGAGAAAATTAAAGAGATGGTGAATGCAATTGTAATATTACTCGTTGCAAGCGTTTGGCTTTTCTTAGGTTATCGCGTCTATGGAAGATTTATTGAAAAAAGATTAAAAATCGATGATAAGAATATTACTCCTGCAGTAAAACAAAAAGATGATATTGATTATTCTCCTTCAAAAGTTTCTTTTTTGTTTGGGCATCACTTTGAGTCTATTGCAGGTTCAGGCCCAATCATCGGCCCAATTTTAGCAATAAGTTATTTCGGCTGGCTTCCTGTTGTTCTTTGGCTTACCTTGGGCTCTGTTTTTATTGGAGGGGTTCATGATTTCACTGCACTTATGGCTTCAGTAAGAAACAAAGCAAAGGGTGTTGCTTCAATTGCTCAAGAATATTTAAGTTCAAAGGCAGGAACTCTTTTTGGAATAATGATTTTCTTAACTTTAATTTTAATTGTAACTGTTTTCAGTGTTTCTGCTGCAGACAGCATCATCGCGCGTCCAGATTTGATTATCCCTTTGGTTGTAGTTACAATTGTTGCAATTATCCTTGGATTCGGGGTTCAAAAACTTAATTGGAACAGCACAATTACAACCATTATCGCAATTATTATCGTATTTGCTTCAATTTGGGTTAGCTTGCAAATACCTGTTTCTTTTACGATGAATCCTGTTCTTTTAAGAATCATTGCGATTAGCATCATTGTTTTATACGCTGGAATTGCTTCGGTGGTTCCTGTTTGGATTTTGCTTCGTCCAAGAGATTATCTCAGCGCGGTTCAATTAATTTTAATTCTTGCACTCGGGGTTTTAGGGATTATAATTGTAAATCCTGAAGTAAATGTTCCTGCGGTTATGAATAATGGGGGATTTTCGCTTTGGCCAATTTTATTTATTACTGTTGCTTGTGGTGCTGTATCTGGATTCCATGCACTTGTTTCTTCTGGAACAACGAGTAAACAACTTGAAAAAGAGTCTCATGGAAAAATAATTGCTTACGGAGGAATGCTTCTTGAAGCTTTCTTAGCAATTATAGTCACAATTGTTGCAATCGCGGGTTTGAAATGGGGTGCGGGTGAAGGAACATTTCAGTTTGCATTAAATCAGGGGTGGATTGTTTTATTTTCAACGGGGTTTGGAAACATTGTGGGAAAAATTGGAATTCCATTCATCAGTATCGGAATTGCTTCACTTCTTGGAGCAGTAATGGTAAATCAGTTTGTTTTAACTTCTGTTGATACCTCCACAAGATTGGGAAGATTTATTATTTCTGAAAAGTTTGCAAAGAAATTTGATTTCAATAGTTTAAAAGGAAGAATACTCGCAACACTCGCAGTGGTTGTGCCTGCATGGATTCTAGGAGTAACTAATAGTTATGAAACAATCTGGAAACTTTTTGCTAGTTCCAATCAGCTTATTGCAGCAATAGCCCTAATCACGGTCTCAGCTTACTTGCTTTCCAAAAAAATCAAAGCTGGATTTGTCATTATTCCCGCAATTTTAACTTTAACAACCACCACTTTTGCATTGTTGTATTTAACATTTAGGACAGGAGGCTACATTAACACAGGTAATTGGGTTCTTGCAGTTATTTCTTTGGCAATGTTTGCCTTAGGAATGCTTGTAGCATGGGAAGGATTCTTAAAATTAAGGCAACAAATTAAAAAGAAAAAATAAAAATTATTTTGAAATATCGCTGGTTTTTTTCCAAGGGATATACTTCTTATCCAGAATGTCGGTTATTCTTTGACGCTCTTCACTTATTCCCACGCCCTTCCAGTCAATTATCGCAAAGTCTAATTCCTCTTGGGTTTTTTCTATAGCTTCATTTATCATTTCTTCAGTTATTGGTAAAGCATATTTTGGAATAATATGAGAAATTGCCACATTGGATTTTAATTGAATTTGATTGAAGCTAGGGCAATAATGTGGACCTCCTATTGCAATGGCTATTTCATTGTAGGGGTTTGGCTGGAATTCTTTTATTGTATCGTCAATTGTTTTTGCCACGACAAACGCTGCGCGTCTATCATTCCACTCATTGGCTGTTGACCCAATTTCAATAAAAATGCAAGGCTTATCAATTAAAGGGCCATGATGGGTTGCTTCTAAAGTTACTTTATACTTGCCATCTATGTCGTGTTCTTTTGCTGTTTTTGCGAGTTTCTCAAAAAGGTATTTTTGAAACACTGCTGAGCTCAGACAAACTTTTCCTTTTGTCCCCCCGTGCTCTGCATTTCTCCAGTTTCCAGGAATATGAACTGAGAGGGTTTTTTCTTTTTGCTCAGACTCATGTTTTGAAGCAAAAATCACAAAATCATATTTATTTATTTTTTCCAAATCAAGGTTTTCAGTAAATATTGTTTCATTCTCTACAAAGTAAAAATCATAGCTAGGAGCTTTTTTCATTGAAGCCATTAAAGGATTTTCTCGAAATTGAGAAAGATTATTTGTAATATTCATTCCTGCCAAGTCTTTTTTGCTCGCAATTATAAGATATTTTTGGTACATACATTCAACAAAATTCGAGGATATATAAAAATTATGCTAAAAAATAATAGTTTTATTTCAAGATTGTTCTGACTGATAAATATAAAAACTTGCTCAACAATTTTGTGATATGAACAGTTTAATTCAGCTTGCCCTTGGGATTGCTGTGCTTGTTTTAGGTTATCCTTTAGGATACTTTCTAGCTCGTGTAACAAAAGAAGAGATTGAATCCGGACAAAGATGGTTTAAGATAATAATTGCTGTAAGTTTAATTTGCGCTTCTGCCAGCATTATTTTAAAAAACGACGCACTTCTTTTCAGTTTTTTGTTTTTTGCCGTCGTGACTTCTGCAAGTCTTAAACATAAACAGAAAAGATAAAAGGCCATATAAAAATAAAAAAAGGTTATAATCCGGGATTGTTGTCCAGAAATATAACCCCGACAAAATAAAACACAAAGGTAAAATTAAAAATAAAATTTGAGATGTTAACGAAGAATAAATATCATTTAGCTATTTATTTCTTCTTCTTTTTTGCTTTCTTTGCTGGCATTTTAGATTACACCTCTTTCCAATATTTCCTTTAGGAAATTCTTCTTTTTATATTTATCTGTTTTTTTGAAAAATGAAAAATTTTTAATTAATTTTTAAAAGAATATTTTAAATTTTTAAATAAAAAATAAAATAAATTTTCCGAGGAGAAACCAAACTAAAACTTAATAAATCCTAAAAAACTTGAAATTAAATGTTTTATCTAATCGGATTGGGATTAAATGTTGATGAAATTTCTCTGCGCGCGTTGGAAATTTTAGAAAAATGCGATTCTATTTACTTAGAAAGCTATACTGTTGATTTTCCTTATTCACTAAAACAATTGGAGAAAGTGATTAAAAGAAAAATAGAACCCAAAAATCGAGACTCTATCGAAAACTTAAATTTAATAAAACAAGCTAAAACTCAAGACATTGCTCTTTTAGTTTATGGCAGCCCTCTTAGCGCCACAACCCACATAACTTTAATTGAAGAAGCTAAAAAGCAAAAATGCAAGTATGAAGTAATTCATAATGCTTCGATTATTGATGCTATAGCTGAAACCGGCTTGCAAGTTTACAAATTTGGAAAAATAACCAGCATGCCTGCTTGGATTCCTGAAAAAAACTTTAAACCGACAAGTTTCATGGAAATTTTAAAGCAAAATCTCTCCATTAAAGCTCACACCATTATTCTTATTGACATTGGATTGGATTTAAACAAAGCAATTACTCAACTTGAAGAATCTGCTAAAGAGCATAAAATAAAGCTTGAAAAGATTGTGATTTGTTCAAATCTTGGAACACCTAACCGGAAAATAATCTACAAAACCTTGGAACAATTGAAAAAAGCCAAAGAAATCGCAAAACCTTATTGCATTGTTGTTCCGGGAGAGCTTCATTTTGTTGAAAAAGAATTCTTAGAACAATTTGACTAAGCCAGGGAAGTCTGCTAAATAAGTTTTAAAAGATTGAAATAATATAAAAAAGAATGGAAATCAAAGAAATTGAACAAAAAGCGCGCGAAGTTTGGAAAAAACACGAAAAAGAAATAAAAAAAGCAATAGTTGAATTAGAAGAAAAAAAGCCGCTTTTCTCCTTTTTAGAAGGGCCTCCAACTGCAAATGCTCCCCCAGGACTTCATCATTTAGAAGTTAGAACTTACAAAGACACTATAAACAAATTCAAACAAATGCAAGGATTCTCGGTTCCAAGAAAAGGTGGATGGGATTGCCATGGACTTCCTGTAGAAGTTCAAGTGGAAAAAGCTCTTGGCCTTAACTCAAAAAAAGATATTGAAAAGTATGGTGTTGCGGAATTTATAGAAAAAGCTCGCTCAAGCGTATTCTCAAACATTAAAGACTGGGAAGAATCCACAAGAAATTTGAATTATTGGATTGATTTAGAAAAACCTTACATCACTTTAGATAACAATTACATTGAAAGCGTTTGGTGGAGTTTAAAAGAACTTTACAAAAAAAATCTTCTTTATGAAGGACATAAAGTTGTTCCCTTCTGCCCAAGATGTTCAACCCCTTTGTCAAGTCATGAAGTTGCACAAGGTTACAAGGATGTTTCGGATGAGTCTGTTTACATTGCTTTCAAATTAAAAAATAAGAAAAATGAGTACATCTTAGCTTGGACGACAACTCCTTGGACTCTTCCAGGAAATGTCGCTCTTGCAGTTGGTGCGAAAATAAAATATGTTAAAATCAAACTGCCAGATGGAGATTTTTTGATTATTGGAAAAGATAGGCTTAATGTAATTGATTTGAAATATGAAATTGTTGAAGAATTTTTGGGGAAAAAATTAGAAGGGATTGAATATGAACCTCTTTATGATATAAAAGAAACGCAAAATGAGAATTCACATAAGATTATTCTGGCAGATTTTGTCACAACTGAAGATGGAACAGGGGTTGTTCATACTGCAGTGATGTATGGGGAGGATGATTATAATATTGGAATGACTAAAGGCCTCCCTGCAGTTCACACAGTTGGGCAAGATGGAAAATTTTTACCTCTTGTTGAACAATTCCAAGGAAAATTTGTCAAGAGCGCTGAAAAAGACATCGTTGAAGATTTGAAAAAAAGGCATATTCTTTTCAAAAAAGAAAAAATATTACATGCATATCCTTTTTGCTGGAGATGCGACACTCCTCTTTTGTATTACGCAATAAATTCTTGGTTCGTCAAAGTTAGCTCAATTAAAGACAGAATGGTAGAACTTAATAAAGAAATTAATTGGAATCCTGAACACATAAAAGAAGGAAGATTTGGAAAATGGCTGGAAGGAGCTAAAGATTGGGCAGTTTCTAGATTCAAATTTTGGGGAACACCTCTTCCAATTTGGAAATGTGAATGTGGACATCAAAAAATCATCGGAAGCATTGAAGAATTAAAAAAAGAATCAATCAAAAAAATTGATTCAAAGAAAATAGATTTGCACAAACCTTTTATAGACACTGTAAAAATAAAATGTTCTTGTGGAAAAGAAATGACTCGAGTTTCTGATGTTATTGATTGCTGGTACGATTCAGGCTCAGCAAGTTTTGCTCAATTTCATTATCCTTTTGAAAACAAAGAAATTTTCAATAAAAGATTCCCTTACAATTTCATTTCTGAAGCAATTGATCAAACTCGGGGATGGTTTTACACACTTCATGTTTTAGCAACAGCACTATTTGACAAACCTGCTTTCAAGAATGTTATTTGCGCAGGGCATGTTGTCGATGAAAAAGGAGAAAAGATGTCAAAGTCCAAGGGAAACATAATTGTTCCAAGTACTTTAATTGAAAAAGCAGGTGTTGATGCAGTAAGACTGCAATTTTTCACCGCAGATGAAGGCAGTCAAAAAAGATACTCTTTGGAATTGATGAAAGAAGCAGCTATTCCTTTTGTAAGATTTTTGTATAATCTGCATAATTATTACTTGCAACTTCCAGAAAAGAAAACTAAAATGCAAATAGAAGATGAATGGATTTTGTCAAGATTAAACACAACAATAAAAGAAGTAACACAAGATTTGGAAAATTATACTCTTTCCCGTCCTTTCGAGAGACTTTACAACTTTGTTGTAAATGACTTTTCAAAAAGTTATGTTAAGTTAGTAAGAGATAGAGAAGATACAAAAGAAATTGTTGGCAAAGTTTTGAAAAACACGGTGTTAATGGTAGCTCCTTTTGCTCCTTATATCTCAGAATATATTTACCAAACATTTGACAAAAATTCAGTTCATTTATCCAACTGGCCAAAAGCAGATTCCAAAAAAATAAACAAAGAACTTGAACAAGAATTCAAGAATGTTTTTGAGGTTATCGAAAAAGGATTGGCAGAGAGAGATAAACAAGCAATTGGATTAAGATGGCCTCTTGCAAAAGCAGAAATAAAGTGTAAAGACTCTGTTGGAAAAGAATTTGAAGAGTTAATAAAGTCACAGCTTAATGTTAAAAAAATTGAATATAAAAAATCAGACACTGTTTCTGTGGAATTTGACACTAAAATTACACCAGAACTTGAAGCAGAAGGCTATGCCAGAGAATTATCCAGGCAAGCGCAAGCTTTCAGAAAAGAACTTGGACTTGTAAAAGATGAAACAATTGAACTGTATGTTATTTCCGACGATAAAATACAAGAAATTCTTGAAAAGCAAGCTGATTTTATTAAAAAAAGAGTAAATGCTGAAAAGTTAGGATTCATTGGTAGTAACGACAAAGAAAGGTTTAAAAATAGAATTGACTTTAAGATAAAAGAGAAAAAAGGGGAATTGGCTATAGTAAAAAAGATTAAGCAAGCTAAGAAGTGACCTCACTCTCCAGTAATTGATTGTTTTTACTCCTGGACTATAGCAATATTTAAAAAGAAAAACACACAACTAAAATCAAATGATAGTAAAAGAAGAATTTTTAAGCAGATTAAGAAAGATATTTGACTTGAACCTTTACGAAGTAAGAGTTTGGACAGCTCTTCTTTCCCGAGGAACTTCTACAGCAGGAGAATTAAGTAACATTTCCGGTGTTCCAAGGAGTAGAACCTATGATATTCTTGAAAGCTTGGAAAAGAAAGGCTTTATTATGATGAAACTCGGAAAGCCGATTAAGTTTGTTGCTATCAAACCGGACGAAGTTGTTGAAAGAGTTAAAAGAAACCTAGCAACTTACACTAAAGAAAGACTTCAAAGACTTGAGAAGCTTAAAGATGATGAGGTTCTTGGGGAATTAAGCACATTATTTACAAAAGGTGTTAAATTTGTTGAACCTTCTGAACTTTCCGGAAGCATAAGAGGTAGAGAAAATATTTACAACCAGCTTGACACAATGATTAGAAGTGCTGAAAAAACAATCACAATCGCTACAACTGCTGACGGCTTGAACAGAAAAATGGAAGCATTAATGCCAAGCCTTGAAAAAGCAAGAAAGAAAGGAGTAAAAATCAGAATTGCTGCTCCTATTGATGCGAATAATATTAACGCTGCAAGAGAATTGAAAAATATCGCAGAGGTTAGAAATTCTGAAGGAGTTAAGGCAAGATTTACAATTATTGACTCAAATCAATTAATGTTTATGCTTCTAGATGATGAAAAGTTCCACCCAAGTTACGATGTTGGTGTTTGGATTAACACAGATTTCTTTGCTGGAACACTTGAACAACTTTTCGAGGCTGCTTGGAAAGAAATGCGACCAATCAAGTAAGACTTTTAATCTTTAATTGTATATATTTTTTCTATGCCCTATTTTTAAAACAGAAATAGTCTTAGACGATTCGTCTATGTCTACTATTATTCTATAATCTCCTACTCTTATTTTATATCCCGAAATTTTTTCTAGATGTTTAACAAACAAAAAGGGGTTTTCTTTGCATTGTTGAAGTTTATCCCAGATTCTATTTTTCATTTCTTTATCTAGTTTGTTTAAAAAATTTAAAGCTTTTTTATCCAAAATTAGACTGTACATTATTTACAATCCAAGAATTTTCTTGGCTTCCTCTTCGCTGTAAAAATCTCCTTGCTTTATTTTTTCTCTAGCTATCTTTATTTCACGCACAACTTTCTGGCTAATTTTTGGCTCTTTTTCGCAGGTTTTTGCTAGGTAAATCAATTTTCTCACTAGTTCATCATAGCTCTCGCTTTTATACTGTTTAAATTGATCTAATTCAGATTTTGTTTTTTGATTTATTCTTATTGTGCTTTCCATGTACTATTGTATACAAGTGTATACTTCTTAAATATTTCTGCTGAGGATTGTCAAGAAAAGTTTGTCAAGATAAGAACACTTTAAAATTTTTTAATTAAATCTACAAATTTTTCTGGCTTGAGAATGCACCAGTCATGATTACCTTTTACACAAATTAGTTTTGAATTTTTAATCTTCTTTTTCATTTCCTCACCTAATTTGAAAGGAATAACCTCATCTTTGTCCCCCCATAAGATTACTGTTGGCTGCTTAATTTTATTAAACAAATCAAAATCTTGCTTTATTGTTTTTTCTAGGATACTGTAAATACGACTTAAAGAAGAACGATTTTTGAAAACTCCGCTGAAAAAAGATTTCACTATTACTTTAGAAGCGGATTTGTTTTCTAATATCAAAAATTCTCTAGCAGTTTTACGGCTCATTAATGGAATTATTTTAAGCAACGAATCTTGAAATCTTATTCCCATAGAATCGACTAAAATTAACTTTGAAACCTTTTTGCTCTTTAAGGCCAAACGTAAGGCAATTCCTCCCCCAAAAGAATGCCCAACTAGGGTAATTTCTTTTAATTTTAAATGAGAAATAAATTTTGAAAAAAAATCTGAAAACTCACTGAATCCCCACAATTCTTTCGGAACACTAGACCCCCCAAAGCACGGCAAGTCTGGAGCAATTACTTGATAATTTTTTGAAAGAAGCTCTAAACTTTTTTGGTAAGTTAATGCATCAACGCCTCCTCCGTGCAAAAATAACAAAGGTTTTCCCTTTCCAATTAAAAAGTACCTCATCTTAACATCTTTATTCTCAAAAAAATTCTCTTTGTATTTTAACTTCATTTTACATTTCTTCTAATACATCTATCCCTAAAAGGCTTAAAGAATTTTTTAGTACTTGTCTGAAAGATTTAACAAGTAAAATTCTGAAATTTTCATTTTTAGATTTCATTAC
>CAYQOY010000003.1:28278-33368 GCA_964419275.1 Candidatus Woesearchaeota archaeon | reverse complement strand
ATTGTTTTTGCATAAGACTTCTTTTTAGATTTCTTTTCTGCTTTTTTGATTGCATCGTCTAAAAAATCTTCAAGAAGCACAACATCCCCTTTCCTCGTAGACATCTTTTTCTTTTTCTTTCCTTCAGATAAAAGAATGTATGAATAATGCACAACTTTTGGAAATTGTGAACCTAAAATTTTTAATGCTTCGGAGATTTGATTGAAATAAAGTTTCTGATCTTCACCTAAAACAATCAAATTTGAGTCTGCTTTTTTCATTTTGTCTAGTGTATAAGCAATATCTCTTAAGGGATAAAGTCCTGTTGCATTTGAACGAGTTAAAACAAGCAAAGGGGTTCGCATTTTTCCTTCGACACTAGTGCCTTTCAAATCAAGAACAATTCTTCCATCTTCATCTTGGAAAAGCTTTCCAGATTTTTCCAATCCTGCTAGAACTTCCTTAGATTTATTTAAATAAACAGATTCGTAATCGAAAGAATCGTATTTAATTCCTAGTCTGCCTAAAATCTTTTCTTGCCCCTTAACACAAGTCGAAGTTACTTTGTTGAATTTCTTTGTTGTTTCTTTGTCTCCACTTTCAAACTTTTCAAGCAAATCAAAAACCTGCTGCTCTTTTTTCTTGGATTTCTTTATCTCTGCGGAAATCCTAATATATTTTTTTAACATACTCTCAAATTTGAGTTTTTCAGCTCCTGCAAGAACTAACATCGCAATTTGCTTGGAAACATCATTAACATAATAATGAACATCAACATCAAACCCTTGGAATTTTAGAATTCTGACAAGGCTATCCCCAATAATTGCATTTCTTGCCCTCCCCACATGTGGCGAGGCATTTGGGTTTATAGAAGTGTGCTCAACAAGAATTTTTTTGTTTTTTCCAAGCTCATTAGTTCCGAATTTGTCTTTTTTTTCAAGAATTTCTTGAATTATGCTCTCCGCGAGATTGCTTCTATTTACAAAAAAGTTGATGTAAGGCCCATTTGTTTGGATGTCTTGGAAGTCTTTGGGAACTTCAGAAATCAGTTCACGAATTTCCAAGGCAATGTCTGCAGGATTCTTCTTAAGTTGTGAGGCTAAAAAAAAGCAAGGAAATGCAAAGTCCCCCATTTCAGAAGAAGGAGGGATTTCAATTCTTTCAAGAATTTCTTGAGAAGTTAATTTTATCTGCTTTTTAATTAAAGCTTTGTTTAAAGTCTCTGCTACTCTCTCTTTTTGCATGAATTACTCAATATAAGAACTTTTTTAAATGTAACTTAGTTTTTGAATTCAGCTTGAAAACCAGCTAAAATATGCGGGAGTGCCGGAGTGGTCAAACGGGCTGGACTTAAGATCCAGTGGCTTAGTGCCTGCGAAGGTTCGAACCCTTTCTCCCGCAGTTAATTCTTTCCAAATTAAATTTAATTGAAAAAGATTAAATATCCTTGAAAAATATTTTATTTATGAACAAACAAGTTTGGATATTTATTTTTGCTTTTTTAATACTCGCTTCTTTTAATGTTTCTGCTAAAGATTATCACTGGGAAGAAATTTCCACACATGTTTATTTCAAAGAAAACGGAAACGCAGATGTCAGTGAAATTCAGACTTTTAATTTTTCTGGAGATTTCTCTTACGCATTCCGATATTTCCATTTTGATGAAATAAAAGAGGTTAGAGAATTTCATGTTTATGACGAAAAAGGCCAGGAATACCAAACAGTGGAATATTTTGAAGGCAAATACAAGGTTTTCAAATGGTTTTACACCGCAAAAGATGAAAAAAAGACATTCATTTTGAATTACACTTTAATTGGAGCAGTTAAGCAAGGCCTCTTTCAAGACAAAGTTTTTTGGACAGGAGTCTTCAAAGACCATGAAAAGGTTGTGAAAAACGCATCAATTTACATTAAATTTTATAGTTATAATCAAGAAAAAATCAACTATCAAATTTATCCCGATGCAGAATCTTATCTAGAGGATTCAACATTAGTTGTAAAGACAATTTCCCCACTAGAGCCTTACATTCCTCTTGAAACAATCATCACTGCCCCTGTAGGGGTATTAACTCCCGAACAGCATTATATTCTTGCTATGAAAATCTTTCTTGTTTTATTGAGCTTTTTGTTTGTCATATTCATTTTATTGAAATATAAAAAAGAATACGCCTCGGTAGGAAAAGAGTTGAAATTTAATTTCACAAAAGAAGATTATCGCGGACTTAAAGATTTAAGACCTGCAATTGTCGGGCTCTTGATTAACGGGGATGTTGGGAATCAAGATGTTTTTGCAACTATAACTGACCTTGCCCAAAGAGGATACATCCATGTTCAGGTAATTAAAAAATTCTTAAGCCAAGATTTTGAACTTTTAAGGCTAAGAAACCAAAGAGATGCTCTTTTAGATTATGAAACAAGAACATTAAATATGCTTTTTAAGACAAAAGATAAAATTTTAATGTCTGAATTAAAAAATAATCCCTCGATTAAACTTGAAGTTGATAAAATTATAGAAGAAATTTACGCAGAAGCTTCAAGACAAGGACTTTATGAAAAAAATCCGCGAAAGGCGCGTTCAAATTACCAAAAAAAATCCATTTTATACTTTTTAATTCCTCTTTCCTGGATGAGTTTTATTTTATTTTCATCTACAAATTCTAAAACCGGCATTTTTCTAGGGATTTATATATTTGTTTACCTCGGACTCTTACTCTTTGGTTTCTTGAGAAAAACCATCCGAGATTACACTAAAAAGGATTATATGATTTACTTGTCTTTGATATTTGCAATTTTTGTTTTTAGCTTAATATCTGGAGAAAATTATATTCCTTTGATGAATATTGCTGTTGGTTCGGGAATTATTTCTGGAATAATCATTTTAATTTATTCTAAGTTTATGGATAAAAAAACAGAAATCGGACTTTTGAATGTTCAAAAATACAAAGAGCTTAAAGATTGGATGCGAAAGTATCCCCTTAAGGAAGAAAGAATGTTTAATGAATTCTTGCCTTATTCTATTGTATTTGGGATTCATAAACAATGGTTGAAAAAGTTTGAATCTTCAATAGCAGACAAAACCAACAAAGAACTTTCTTGGTACAACGGATATTCTGGAAGTTTCAGCTCTTCATTTTATTCATTTCATCTGTCTTCTCTATCTGCTACAAGTTTTGGATCTCATTCTGGCTCAGGAGGGGGATTTGGGGGTTCTTCGGGAGGGGGTGGTGGCGGAAGTGGGGGCGGTGGAGGCGGAGCGGGATAAAATCTGCTTTAAATTTCTACAATTTATTGCCCTTTAATACAATCATTTATTTAAACTAGAATTTCTGCGAAAGGGCATGGAAAAAGTGATAAAAGAGCTTTCAAATGAGAATAAAAAATACAGAGTTTTCTTAGTATTTTTAATTTTCTTACTTTTAATTTTCAACTACGATTTTTTTAACACAGAACTGACTAAAATTTTAACAGATTCTGAATATGCTTTAGTTACTAAGGTTATTGATGGAGACACAATAGAGATTGAAAACGGTGAAAGGGTTAGACTTCTTGGAATAAACTCCCCTGAAAAAGGGGACAAGTATTATTTTGAATCAAAAGAGTTTTTGGAAAATTTAACTTTGAATAAAACAGTGAGATTAGAGTTTGGAAAAAAGAAATATGATTTGTATGACCGAACTCTTGCTTATGTTTTTGTTGATGAGACTTTTATCAATGTAAAAATTGTTGAACAAGGCTTTGCAAATATTTATTTTCCTGAAAGCCAGAAAATATACTATCCCTTGTTTGTTGGTGCGTGGAAAGAATGTTTGGAAAAAAATCAAAACATTTGTGAAATCTCTTCCGCTAGATGTGCGAGTTGCATTCAACTAAACCATCTAGACTATTATTCCCAGAAACTCACCTTGGAGAATAGCTGCAATTTTGCTTGCAATTTAAACAATTGGAAAATTAAAGATGAAGGAAGAAAAACTTTTGTTTTCGGTAACTTTATCTTAGGAGCACACAAACAAGTTTCTGTTGTCGTTGGCAATGAAACAGATACTTCAGATACTCTTTATTGGAAAAAAGAAACCTATGTCTGGACCGAAAGTGGAGACAGCTTGTTTTTAAGAGATTCTTCTGAAAAATTAGTCTTATGGGAAAGCTATTAATTCTCGATTTTCCGAGATTGGAAAACCTTTATAAAGACGATAAGTCCAGAATTATTGTAGACTAGGTTAGCGGGTTAGCCCTCCGCAATTGCAAATGGGCTTTATGGCAAACTGCAAGGAGGCGCGTGATGAGTGCGCTGGCGGGTCCTCTTTCCAACGTTGAGGCTTTGTCTGTCTCGATCTTGCAGATGCGAAATGGGTCAGGCCTTGATCGGAGCAGCCCTAAACATTTGTTAAGGTGCTTGGCAGGGCGCAGAGCTGAGGAAGAAAAAGGGTAGCTCTTCAGTAATCTTTGAGCAAACCTCTGAGTCTACACTTTTATTTTCTTAAAAATTCTCAAATCAAAATCTCTTATTAAGAAAACATTAATAAAACTCGTTGACTGTATTCATTTATGCAATTTCTTAAAAAAAAGGTGAACAAGAAAGGGCAGTTTTATTTTATCGCTGCGCTCGCAATTGTTGCAGTTCTAATCGGATTTGCGAATATTGCTAATTATGTAAAAGTAGAAAAGCAAACTGAAATTTACAGATTAAAAGAAGAAATTCTAGTGGAAAAACTTGCTGTTTTGGATTATGCTCTTTATTCTGAAGAAACTCCTGAGAATATAATGGAAACGTTAATTAATTTCTCAACAGCGTATATCATTTCTAATCCTGAAACAAGTTTTTATTTCATTTTAGGAAACACGACTAACATTACTGTATTAGCTTATCAAACAGAGAGCTCGCAAATTGCATTCAAAAACGGAGAGGGTATTATTCCCCTGGATTTAACCGGAGAAGGTATTTTCCAAGAATCTTTTCAGAACGTAAATGCAGAAGTGGGTTTAATTTTAGATTATGATCAGGAATCTTTAATAACGCCTTTTACTTATACATTTCAATTAAAAGAGGGCATAAACATTTACTTTGTGATTTCCAGTGAAAAAAATGGGGAAAAATATATTACATACAGCTA
>CAYQOY010000003.1:0-28178 GCA_964419275.1 Candidatus Woesearchaeota archaeon | reverse complement strand
CTTATCAGTTATATCTTATTAATTGTCGTAGGCATAACCATGGGACTTGTTATCTACGGCTGGCTTAGAACTTATGTTCCAACAGAGATTGCTAAATGCGACCAAGATGTTTCCCTTCAAGTTACCAAATACACTTACGACTGCATAAATAAAGTATTAAAAATAGAAATAAAAAACAACGGAAGATTTAATGTTGGAGGATATCTTATTCGTGCAACAAATGATTCCAGCCAAGATGTTGCGAATACACCTCTAAACAGATACTATGCGGGCATGGAATTTACAAACACTTCTTTTTCATCCCCTTTGTTTTACAAATCCTATGAAAACTCGCTAGCTCCCGAGGGAGTTATTAGTCTTGAGCAGAATAAGTTTAATTTAACGCTTGTTCAACCAGCCTTTCAAGGAGATATCAAAAAAATACAAATAACTCCAATCAGGATAATAACAAATTCGAGAGGAAGAAATGCTACAGCTATTTGTAGTGATGCTACAATCACCGAAAAAATAAGCTGTTAAGGGGCATTATGTTTATAAACTGAAAATGGTTTTAAGGAATATGCAGAAGAGGTACAAAAAAGGAGTTTCGCCTGTTGTTGCAACTGTTCTTTTAATTGTAATCGCGATTGTTTTAGCTTTAATTATCTTTTTTTGGATTAAAAGCTTGATTGGAGAAAGCGTTGTGAAGTTCGACGGACAAAACACTGAAACATTATGCAATCAGGTAGAATTTGATGCGACTTATTCCTCTGATTCCAGAGAAGTTTCCTTATTCAATTCAGGAGAAATTCCTATTTATGACTTTGAAGTTTTTATTAAAAAGACAGGAAGCCATAAAACAATAAACTTAAAAGACAGCTCTGAACCTGATTGGCCAGTTATTGGGTTGCGTTCTGGTGAAACTTTTTTGGGGGTTATTGGTACTTCTCAAGATTTGGCTAATGCGAATGAAATCATTTTAATTCCTGTTTTAAGGGGAAAAGGATTAAATTCCGGACAAATGAAAACAATTGCTTGTAAGCAAAATGTTGGAATTAGTGTATTCAAAAAATGATTCTTAAAAAAAATAAGCGAGCACTTTCTTCAGTTATTGTGACCATGCTATTAATCTTACTGACTATCACTATTTCGGGAGTGTTATACTCGATAGTCACTCCAATGGTCCAAAACAATATGCAAAAATCCAAGATTTGTTTAGAAATGATGGACAAGGCGGAATTAAGCAGCAGCGATACTTGTTACGACAAAGTGCAAAAAAAACTTTTCTTTCTTGTTGACATTAAAGACACTGAAATAATAGATAGATTAGACATTGTGATCTCAAACAATCAAACTCAAAAAAGTATTAATTTAACAAAAACTCCTCAGACATTCACAACTCTATCTTATTATGATACCCCTGGAGCTGTTACAATGCCAGAAAAAAAATCAGGATTTCTTTACAATTACACTTGGAGTGATAGTTATCCCCCTGTTTCAATAGAAATGATTCCTAGCATTGAAGGGTTCACTTGCTCTGGTTCAGATTTAATTTCTCAGATTCCATTGTGTTCTTAAAAAATATATCTTCTGCAAAATAGATTTTCAAAGCGTATTATCCATTAATTATTTAAATCGAATTTAACTAATGAATTTATGAAAAAAGAGGCGGGAAAATTTAATTTATTATTAGCAAACAATCTTTTGTCAATAAATCAGAAAGGCCAAGTTTGGATTGAAACTGCAATGTACATTCTGATCGCAACAGTGATTATTGGTTTAGTCATTTCTTTCGTTGGGCCAAAAATTTCTGAAATGCAAGACAAAGCAATTTTAGAAAATTCTGCTACAATGCTGAGAGATTTAGACAATATTATCTCTTCAATTGTACAAGATGGCGCAGGCAATGTTAGAAAAATTGAATTACCTTTAAAGAAAGGCTCATTAATTATAAACGGCTCTTCTGATAAAATTATTTTTGAAATGGAAGGAAGATATGCTTACAGCGAACCAGGGAAGCTAATAACTCAAGGAATTCTAGAGATTTATACCCGACAAACAGGAAATTTAAACATAGTCAATATGACTTCTAGTTATCCAAATTATAACATCACCTTTAATGGGTTAGATCAAATAAAGAGTCTCACACAATCTCCAAACCCTTACAGTATTTACATCACAAATCAGGGAAGCCCTACCCCTGGTTTAAAACCAAGAATAAATTTCGAGATCAAATAAAATGGCTTTACCACAGAAAGAAAAAACCAAAATCAAAGAATATCCCCGAGTAGAAATTGACTTCTCCCCAATTATTCCTCCGATGAAAAAAATCACAGATAAAACTCAAGTTGATGTTAGATACTGCTTGATTTCTCCATTTGCTTACGCTCATGTGCACTGGGACCCTCAAATTTACGAACTTGTTTATGATGTTGAAGAACCTATGCTAAACAAGATTGAACAAGAATATCTTGAGAGGATAATTGTCGGGATAAGAGAGATGATTAATTTTGATATCATCGTTGAAAAAGATTTAAACGGACTTTTAGAGTACATTGATAAAAAATTTAAGATTTTAGCAATAGAATTCGGATTTGACATGTCTTATGAAAGTTACAGAAAAATTTACTATTATCTTTGCAGAGATTTTATCGGATTTAATGAGGTTGAACCTTTGTTGAAAGATTATTTTGTTGAAGATATTGAATGTAATGGGGTGAACACTCCCCTTTATTTGGTTCATAGAGTTTATAGAAACATGAAAACAAACATTCAATTCAAACAAATGGAAAGACTTGAAGGATTTGTTGAAAAACTTGCCCAAAGATGTGGAAGATACATTTCTTACGCTAGTCCTATTCTCGATGGGAGTTTGCCTGATGGAAGTAGAGTTAACGCTACTTACACTAAGGATATCACTAGCAGAGGCCCAACATTTACTATCAGAAAATTCACTAAAGAACCTTGGACTCCTCCTCAGCTCATTGCCTTCAACACACTCAGCCCAGAAATGTTTGCTTATTTATGGTTGCTTATTGAACATAAAATGAATATTTTAATTGCAGGAGGAACTGCTTCTGGTAAAACATCTCTACTTAATGCTATGGCATTCTTCATGCCCCCTGAAGACAGGGTTGTCAGCATTGAAGATACACGTGAATTAAATTTCCCTAGAGAAAACTGGCTTCCAAGTGTTGTTAGGTCTTCTTCAGGAATTGAAGGAGTTGGAGAAATTGATTTGTTCACTCTTTTAAGAAGCTCTTTCCGTCAAAATCCAGATTATGTAATTGTCGGAGAAGTCAGAGGTAAAGAAGCCTTTGTATTATTCCAGGGAATGGCTTCTGGACACTCTTCGGTTAGCACAATCCACGCAGATTCAGTTGACAGTGTGATTAAAAGACTGGAAACACCTCCGATTGAATTGCCTCCAACGCTTTTGAATGTTCTTGATTGTGTTTGTATTATGACCCACGCTTTGGTAAACAAGCAAGAAACCAGAAAGCTCAGAGAAATTGTTGAGATTATAGAAGTTAATCCTGAGGGAGTTGCGTTCACAAACACTCCTTTCATGTGGAATCCTTCTGATGATAATTTTTATTTCAAGAAAGATAGCAAGATTTTCCAAAAGATTTCAAAGAGATTTGGTATGACTGTCGAAGAAATCAATGAAGAATTCCGTAGAAGAGTTCAACTTCTTTACAAAATGTATAAACAGAAGATATTTGGTTTCGAAGAAGTTCAGCAAATAATTAACGAGTATTACAAAAAGCCCCAGGAAGTATTAAGAAGATTTAAGATTGAATAAATCCTCGCTAAACAAAATATTTAATAATCTAGTTTTTGTCATAAATTCATGGAGAAAAAAGAGGGTTCTGTAGAAAGAAAAGCAATTTCTGAAAAAGATTTTTCTTTGTTAAAACAATTAATTAACTCATTGGAATCACTTGAAAAAAAATTAGAAGATTACTACAAGAGAAATAATTCTGAAAGAATTGAGAAAACTAGTCAATCAATTTTAGATTTGCATCATGAAATCGAGGAGCTTTTAATATGAAACCTCAAGATAATCCTGCATTCGATGAACTAAAAAATTTAATTTCAAGGCAAAAAAAGATTCTTGAAGAAATGAACCTTATTTACAATTCTCCAACAGATTCATTAGAAGAAAAAAGAGCTGTTCAATCTCATCTAACTCAATTAATTTTTTACTTGAAAAACGAAAATGCAAGAATTCCAAAAATTTTGAATAATATTTCTCCGGACACAACCCCTCAACCAGTTGCTAGAAGACAAGAAGTGGCTCGGGAAGAAGAGAAATTTTCTTTTAAGCAAGAGCCTCAGGCTCTAGCTCCTATTCCTAATCCTGCCTTGACAAATCAACATCTTCCCCTTCAGCCAATTCAACAAAAAGTTGCTTCTGTAAATTCTAATCAAGAAAAACAAGAGAAGACTGAAATCAAAAAACTTCCTTCAAAAAAAAGTTTGCAACTTAACTATCTGGAAAGACAAGTTTTGAAAAGAATTGATAAACAACCTCAGACAAATGTAAAGAAAAAAGAGAACACTCCTAGTTCTTATGCCCAAACTGCAAGCAAATTATTCTCGAAAACTTCCAATGAGATTCTTAGAAAAAAATATTTTGAGGGGATGGTCAAGGATTTATTGAGAACTTATATGGAATATGTGCCTGCAGTTTACATCTCAATAATTTTATTCAGCACATTCCTTGCTGTTTTTGCAGGGATATTTTTGTTTTTAATTTTCCTCTTCTTTAATATAAGCTTAGTTAGCTTAAGTGTGACCCTTGTTGAAAATCTGGGAATGAGATTCCTTTCAACATTTTGGATTATTTTTGCTGCGCCAATAATCACCTTCATGTTCTTATACCTTTATCCTTCAGTGGAAAGAAAATCCTTGGAAACTAAAATTAACAGAGAGCTTCCTTTCGCAACAATCAACATGTCTGCGATTTCAGGCTCTTTGGTTGAACCAACTAACATATTCAACATTATTGTTTCCACCGGAGAATATCCTACTTTAAAGAAAGAGTTCACTAAAGTTTTAAATGAAATTAATATTTATGGTTATGATTTAGTTACTGCTTTGAAAAATTCCGCAGCGAGCAGTCCAAGCGACAAGTTAGCTGAGCTTTACAATGGACTTTCCACTACAATTACAACAGGAGGAAATCTTGCAACATTTTTCAATAAAAGAGCTGAAACATTACTTTTAGATTACAGACTTGAAAGAGAAAAGTCCACTAAAACAGCAGAAACATTCATTGATGTTTACATCAGCATTGTCATTGCAGCTCCAATGATTTTAATGCTGTTGCTTATGATGATTCAGCTCACTGGAATGGGAATCTCTCTTTCACCCTCTTCAATTTCCTTGTTAATGGTAGTTGGAGTTTCAATAATAAATGTGCTTTTCCTTGTATTCTTACACCTAAAGCAACCTTCACAATAAAATGGAATTAAACAGATCACATTACGTTGGAATCGCAATAGGCGCGATTGTTTTAGTTGTTGCTTTGATTTTAATGAAAACAGATTATTTCTTTTTCTTGCTGGGAATCGGAATCATCCTTGCTTCACTTCCCTTTGTACTTTCAGTTATACAAAAAAATAAAGAAGATGCTGAAAAAGAAAAGATGTTCTTGGAATTCTCAAGAAATCTTGTTGAGAGTGTAAAAAGCGGAACACCGATTAATAAAAGTATTCTCAATGTTAAAAACAAATCATACGGAGCTCTTACTCCCCACATTCAAAAACTCGCAAATCAAATTTCAATAGGAATTCCTTTAAGACAAGCTTTGGAAATATTTTCAAAAGATGTCCGGAACAGGACTATCTCTAGAGCTCTTGTTTTAATTGGACAAGCTGAAAAAGCAGGGGGAAACATCGGGGGAATTCTTGAAGCAGTTGGTGAAGCTGTAAGCATGTCAGACAAGCTTAAAAGAGAAAGACTTTCTTCAATTTCTGCGCTTATTTCTCAAGGTTATCTTATTTTCTTCATATTCATTGTGATTATTCTGGTTATGCAGTTCAAAATACTTCCAATGATTTCAGGGCTTTCTGGCTCAGGAATGGAAAGTCTTGGGGGGGTTATGTCTATGGGCGGAGGAACTCAGATTGATCCTAAATCTCTTTCAGGCTCATTTTTGATTTTGCTTATTGTTCAAGGATTTTTCACAGGTTTGACTGTTGGTGAACTTTCAGAAGGAAATATCAAAGCAGGAATCAGACACTCATTTATCTTGATGGTTGCTGCTTTCCTTATTTTCACAGGTGTAAATTTGATTTTTGGATAAAATGAAACTAAATAAAAAAGGAAATCATGTTGGAGTAATTTTATCGTTTGTCATATTCATTATGTTTGTAACTTTTCTTTACATCTTCATCGCTCCCTCTTTGGAAAGCCGCGAATCGCGAGCTTCCAAAATAAATGGCTTGCAAAGCCAGATACTAGAAAATGTCACCCAAACAATGACTGTGAGGGGAGTGAAAGTTAACTATGAAGGGAACCTCCCTCGAGGAAGACGTTGTTTTAGATTAACAGATTTTTTTACGTTTATTCCTATTCCTGATAAGAAAGTAATAATTCAAACAACATATGAGCCTACATTAGACGCTTATTTTGATGAAGGTGATCCAACCGACCTCATTTTGTTTATCCCAAAATGGATGGATGCAAATGAAAGACTGATATCTAAAGAAGCATTCGTAAAAGTTTACAATTCTTCATTGTTGCCCCAAATGGAATCATCTCCTAGTTCAGATAACGGACAGTGTCTTCCTGTTCCTTTCGAAACCGGATATTTCGTCGGTTACACCCGAGAAGAAAAGCTTGTCATGGCTAGTGCAATTCAAAGTTTAATATCGCACTATCAAACAGATGAGGGCTACGACCAGTTAAAAAGAATTTTTAATGTAGGGGGAGATTTTGGATTTAATTTCACTTACCAAGATGGAACCAATATTGGAACAACAAGGTATGTTCCTCAGTCTGCAGAGGTTTACAGCCAGGAATACCCCCTAGTTTATGCTGCCAATAATCGAGGTTTGGAGGTTGGAACTCTTTCGGTTAGGATTTGGTGATTAAAATGACAATAAAAAATAAAACTAGATTAAAAATGAAAAATAAAAGAGGCTGGATGAAAATAATCGAAGCTTTTTCTGCTGTTTTAATTATTTGGGTTGTTCTTCTTACAGTAATTAGCAACAGCGAAATAAAAAAGCACGACATTTCAACCAAGGTTTATAATGAAGAAATATTGATTTTAAGGAAGATTCAATTAAACTCAACTCTTAGACAAGAAATAATAGATGCAAAACCTACCCCTATATCTTCCGAGGATAGTAAATTTCCAACAGGGGTTAAGACAACAATCACTTCAAACACTCCTATTTTTTTAACTTGCCTTGCTCAGATTTGTCTTCCTGAAAGTGATTGTTTAATTAAGTCTGGCGCTCCCACCGATAAGGATATTTATGTGCAAAGCGTTATAATCACTTCAACTGTGAATACCTATGCCCCTAAAAAATTAAAACTATTTTGCTGGATGAAAAATTAAAAAAGTAATGAAAAAATGACTCCCCTAATTAAAAAAAATAAATACCTCTTCCTGAGACATACAGCAGATATCAAGTTTCAAGCATTTGGAAAAACTCCTGAAAAATGCTTTGAAAATGCAGCTTATGCCTTAAAGAATATTTTAGTTGGCGAAAAAGGAAAAATAAAATCAGTTAAGACCAAAAAAATTTCCTGCAAGGGAAAAGATTTCGGGAGTTTGCTTTACAACTTCCTAGAAGAATTTTTGTTTTTGATTGATTCAAAAAATTTTATTTTTTCCAAGATTTCAAAGCTGAATATTAAAATTCTGAAGAAAGGCTACAAGATAACAGGGGAAATCTTGGGAGATAATTCAAAAAATTACAAATTAAAAACTCACATTAAAGCAATAACTTACAACGACATGTTTGTAAATTTTGACAACAAATCAAAAATTTATTCTTGCCAGGTAGTTGTCGACGTATAAAATCTCTCTTTTTAAAGCATAAATCTTTATAAATTGGAGTTAATGACTTGATTTCCATGATAGAAGTATTATTGAAATTCGCGATTGTATTGGCCATGTCTTTGATATTCGGACTTGAAAGGCAGTACTCTAATCGCCCTGTGGGATTTGGAACATTCATTTTCGTATCAACCGGGGCTTGTACTTTAGCGGTGCTTCCTTCTTTTTTAGGACCTGATTTTTCAATTGGAATTATTGGGGCAGTTGTAACAGGTGTTGGTTTCCTGGGAGCAGGAGCTTTAATTAAAACCTCTGAAAAAGTTGCAGGCTTTACCACTGCTGCAAGTATTTGGGTTTTCTCAATTATTGGGCTAGCAATAGGGTTTGGGCAGTATGCTTTAGGAGGAATCGCTTATGTTGTAACTCTTTTTGTAGTTGTTATTGACAGAACCTTGGATTCTTTTGGGGCAGGAACATACCAAAGAAAAGTCTTTATTAATGCAGACGGAATAGTCAATAAGGAGCAAGTTCTTAGTATTTTCGGAAAAAACAAATGGAATCTTTTGGATTGCAAAGTTGATAAGAAAAACAAAAAAAGCAGTTTTGTTTATTTGGTAACAATGGATAGAAGTTATGTTGGAGTCTTAAACAAAAAACTTCTTTCTGAAAAATGGGTGGAATCTTTTGATATTGAGTAGAAAAATATAACTTCCTGATTCTAAAAAAAGATTATAAACTTCTTTAAACTTATTAAAAAATGGAAAAAAATAAAGATTTAATCAAAGAAAACAGCTCTAGTTGGAAGATTGAAAAAGAAGGTGAAATGAAAGTTCAAGTCAAGATTTTTGCAGATGACACGCTTTTGAAAAAGATGCAAGAAGATTCCACTCTTAAACAAGCAAAAAACATGGCTAAGCTTCCAGGAGTTCTTGAACCAGTTGTTGTGCTGAGTGATGCACATCAGGGTTATGGCGCGTGCATCGGAGGTGTTTCTGCAATGGATTTAGAAAAAGGAGTTATTTCTCCAGGACAAATTGGATATGACATTGATTGTTCTGTTAGATTGCTTAAAACAAACTTGAAACTTTCAGAGATTAAAGGCAAAGAAAAACTTCTTGTTGAAACTTTGTTTAAAGCTGTGCCTTCTGGTGTTGGAAGAGGGGGAAAAATAACTGTTTCCAGAAAAGAGTTAGATGAGGTTTTGAAAAAAGGTGCTGCTTGGGCTGTGGAAAAAGGATATGGAAGAAAACAAGATTTGGATTTTTTGGAAGACAAAGGATGCTTAATCCCTTGCAATCCTGATGACGTAAGCGAGAGAGCTAAGAAAAGAGGAATCGGGCAGTTGGGAACACTTGGCTCTGGAAATCATTTTCTTGAGTTAGGAGTTGTTGATAATATTTACAATGAAAAAGCTGCGAAAGTTTTAGGACTTGAAAAAAACCAAATTACAATTATGATTCATTGCGGTTCCAGAGGCTTAGGACATCAAGTTGCTTCTGATTACATTAAGCTAATGGAAGAAAAGTATGGTTATCCTGAATTTGACAGAGAATTGGTAAATGCTCCAATTAATTCTGAACTTGGGAAAAAATATTTCTCTGCTATGAACTGTTCTGCAAATTTCGCTTTTGCTAATAAACAAATTATTTCTCATCTTGTTCAAGAAAACTTGAAAAAAATATTTCCTGAAATTAAAATTGATGTGGTCTATGAAGTTTGTCATAACATTGCGAAGATTGAAAATTATGAAATCCCAGAAAACAACAAGAAACAAACAAAACAAAAACAAGTTTTAGTTATGAGAAAAGGTGCAACGCGAAGCTTTGGCCCGGGAAGGCAAGAAGTTCCTGAAAAGTATCGCGAAATTGGACAACCTGTTTTAATTCCCGGAAGCATGGGAACAGCAAGCTATGTTTTAGTTGGAACAAAAAAAGCTGAAAAGATTTCATGGGCAAGCACTGTGCATGGCGCAGGCAGAGTTAAAAGCAGAACTGTTTCATCTAAACAGCAAAAAGGCAATGAAGTAAAACAAGCTCTTCACAAAAAAGGAATTGAAGTTATGTCTGAAAGTTTAGAAGGTTTAGCTGAAGAAGCTCCAGATGCATACAAAGACATTGATGAAGTTGTGAAAGTTGTTGATGAAGCAGGAATCAGCGAGAAAGTCGCGCGTCTTAAGCCGTTAGTTGTGATTAAAGGGTAATTTGTTTTTAAGCTTAATTCATAAATCTTTAAATATTTCAGTGTTTTTACTTTTAGGACATTTATCTCATAAAAATAAAATGCCTTTTAGACTTAAACCTCAAGATTCTTTGGAAAATAAAGCAAGCAGAACTGTAAAAGTTGTGGCTGCAGCTGCTATAGGACTTGTTTTGCTTTGGCCTGGAAAAACTCAAGACAGTTCCATTAAAATTAAAAATTTTCAAGGCAATCAACTAACTTCCGAGCAGATTGAAGAAAAAAATCTTAATTATGTTTTAGAAGAAATGAAAAGAGATTATCCAAATATTTACTATTTAGTTGATCCTCAATTTGAATTAAAAAAGCAAGAGTTTCAGCATTACCTTCCCCATATCCCTTACGGAGAAGAATTTCCTTTTTACAAAGATTATGAAATTCCGGAAGACAGAAAGTAATCTTAAAACATCCCACTCGAAAGTGTTATAAACTAGTGTTTCACTGTATAATAATGACAAAAAGCTTAACAGACATTGTTCATGGAGCAAAGAAAACTGCAAAGGGTGTGCTAGCCGCAGGTTTAATTGGAGCAACCTTGTTTTTTTCTAATGGTTGCGGAACACCTGTGCCTGAAAAACCAAAACCAACTGCTATTTTGACAATTGAAAAATCTCAAGTTTTATCTGGACAAGAAAATAAAATAAATGTAGATGGGACAATTGGCGGAGACCCAGCAATAGACAAAATCGCAAAATATTACCTTAGGGGCCCGGTGGATTTTGGAGGGAGCCTTCCTTTCCAAACAAATATTCCTGTTGATGTTTTCTTAACTTATTACACTGATGAACAAATGAATATTCCCTTAGAAGCTCAAGTGGAAAGCAACAAAGGTGTTTTGTCTGACAAAGTTTATGCTTCTTATCAAGTTAATCCGGAAATCATTGAAGACTATATTAATCTCAGAGGGGTTGTTGAAGATAATGAAACTGACAGTCCGGTTGCAAATGCTGAAGTTAGGTTATATCGCCCAGATAAAAGTTTAATTACAACTACAACTACAACCTCAAGCGGAGCTTGGACAGCTGACTGGTTGAAATACGAAGGCGATGACAAAATAATAATTCAAGCAGGAGATTATCCAGATTGTTTTATTAGAACAACATCTATTCCAAATCAAGACAACTCTAATGTTCTTGTAAGAGTTGTGCCAAATGACTTGGAAGGTTTTTTAGAATTTATGCAAGAAACAACTGCAAATCGACCAGGGAGATTCGATTCAACAAATTTCCAAGGATTCAAAATACTAACACAAAATCCAACTGGAAATGGAACATTTACTCCAGAACAAGCTGAAAATTTCCAAAGAATAATTTTAGATCAAAATTACAAAGTAGATTACATCCTAAATGACTCAGATTACCCTGCAATAATTGACCCTGTTGAACTTTATTCTCCCGGAATAAACAAAATTTATGTTCTTCCGGATGCCGATCTTCCTCTCGGAACTGCAAAATTAACTCCCTACGGGGTGGGGAGGGTTACTCAAGGAGGAGTAGTAAGAATGAATCCCACAAATGTAAGTGATTGGCTGTTTCAATCTTGGTTACTCCATGAATTAGGGCATTTGATTTATCCATTACATCCTTCAAGTGTAGAATCTATAATGCATACTCCTTCAACTCAAAATGAATATCAACCATTAGATGTAAAAGGAACTTACATTTCAAATGAACCAACGTTTATTGGGAGAGCAGATCAAAGTGATCCAAATGCAATTGATTACGTCCAAAACATTTTAGGAACAGAATGGGGATTTGAAGGATTAATTGGTTACTTGTCTAAACGGTAAAATTTCTTTTTATTATTCAGTATTATACATAATATTTATAAAACCGATTTGGTTATTAAATAAAACCAAACGAGGATGAAAAAAGAGATGAAACATCGTAATAAAAGTTCTAAAAATATCTCTGAAAGAGAAAATAAAAATAAAGCTCTGAGAATTTTAATATTTCTTTTGGTTGTTGTTGCAATTGCGGTTTTGATTTTAACACTTATCCCTAAAACTAAAAGTAATGCTCAAAAACCTAGCTCTTTAAGGGACCTTTGTGCAGGTTTCTGTGAAACAAACCAAAGAACTGCATTTTGTTTTGTTGCTGTAAATGTTGATGAAAATTTGAAAAAGACTTGTGATGAACTTTCTTCAGATCAAGAATACTTGAAATACAATGTAAAAAAATGTGAGACTATTTCATGTGCTCCACTAGAAATTGACCAAACTTGCGTTAGCGGTTTGGGAGGAAGTTGGGAAACACCGGAAATTGGAGGAAGTTGTCCTCAAAGGGGAGATAAAATAATCTTTAAAGTTAAATCTTCAGACAATTCACCAATTGCTGGACAAATATGTTGTAAATAAAAATGATAAACAAAAGAATGAGATATAAACAAATAGAATTACTTGTCTTTTTTATATTAGCAATTATTAGTTTAAACTTTGTTTCTTCGTTAGGGGAAGTTTGTATTATTACAAATCGTGCAGATTGCTCATCTACAATCCCTAATGGAAAAATAATAATGGGTTTATCAGATGTTAACAATGCTCATGGAGAACTTGCAAGTTCATTGGTTTATAACAAAGTGTTGTGCTGTAATGTCAGCGGAACAAGCACTGTTTGCGATGGTTCAAATAAAATTCTTGGACTTTCCTCAAATACAAATGCTCATGCTGAAAATCCTACTTACTCAGTGTATACTGAAAATGTATGTTATGAAGGCTTTAAAAATTGTGAAGCCACCACAGATAATTGTGGTTTGGATGAAACTCCAATAATTTATTTATCTTCTCTTACAAATGCTCATCTTGGAGGAGAAGGTTCGGGATATCCTACTAAGATTTGCTGCTTAGTAGAACCCGCTCAGCAGGATTGTCTTCTTTCTTCCGCATCATGGGGAGATTCATCATGTACTTATCCTGGAACAGATGTGCCTATGACTGTTACGGGAAATCAATATTGTAATCAAGAAACATCTGTTAAATATGAAGTTTATGAAGGAAGCACTTTAAAAGAAACTATTAATGGAAAATACGATAAATCTCTCTGGACCGCAATTTCTGCATCTTCAAATAAAATTTATTATTTCAATGCTACTTCTTTAAGTCCTACTGGAGATCCTCTTTCAACCGTCAAAAGTAACACCCTCACAGTTTACAATAAACTGGATGTTTGCACTTCTTTAGCTATTGCAACTTGTGAAGATTATGACAAAATCCTTCAAGAAACTTGTACTGATGCAGCTAAAGATATGTGTAATGCAAACTCATGTAACATAGTTAGCACTCCTGAAGGTTCAAAGTGCTCTTGGAATGATGATGACAATAAATGTGAAACAGTGGAAATAGTAAATCACTGCGGAGATGGTTCTATTGAAACTCCTTCAGAAGAATGTGATGGAACCCGAACTGAAAACGGACTTTCTTGGTCATTTATTAACCTTGGAAAATATGGAACCTCTGACCAACCAGGAAGCTGTGTAAAATACAATCCCGATGCTTTCAAGAGTGGAGAATTGGGATGTTATCATCCTGACCCCGAAAATCCGGAACAGTGTACAATAAATACCCTTAATTGTGAGCCAATTGATCCTGGAATTTGCGGCGATGGAAAAATTAATGCGAAAGGAGAAAAATGTGACTTAACTGACTTGAATGGAAAAACCTGTGTTTCTTTTGGATATGATGATGGCACTCTTTCATGTAAATCAGATTGTACATTCGATAAATCTCAATGTACTAAAGACGACGGAGATCCTTGTATTCCAACAGGAAAATGTATCTACACTCAAACTAAAGATTCTAATGGATGCGAAGATGGAATTTTAAAGTATGAATTAAGTTTTTCCTGGATAAGCACTAGTCCCTCTTGCCCCACATCAACAGCTCCTGCAGGAAAATGCAAATCCGGTCCACAAAGCATTGAATGCCCTGCAGAAATTCCTATTCCTTTCTTTGATTGGGTAACATTAGTTGTAGCTATTCTTGTTATCGGACTTGTTTACACAGGAATTTCATTGGCAAACAAAAAGAAGTCTGGTTAAAAGTGAAATACTAATTCAAGCAAGATTTATAAAATAAAAAGATATATTCTTGTTATGAAAAAGTGGGTGACATTCTTGTTAATATTATTTAGCATTGCCTTTATTTCAGCATTGTTCAGAGTGGGGGGAAATGATTTTTCCAATAGAATAGATCCAAGTTATTCTCCTGGAGCAAAAATAAAAGGTTGGATGAATTTCAGCGTCAGTGAAGAACTAGAAAGCTCAGAAATAGAATTTCAAATTTATAACATAACAGGCAAAAAAGTCATCAGCACACTTTCTACTTCAAGAAATTTAAGCGAGATTGCAAATAAAACTGGATTGCAAAAAACTTGTTTTCCCTTGGATTGCAAGCAAGACTACCAAACATCTGGAAGCAGCGCAACATCTCAACAAAAAACCATTGGCCAAGAAGAACTAATTTATGGAATCAAAATTTCTGCAGAAGATTTTGAAGAATTCACAGGCTTTTCTTTTAATGTTGAAAGCAATGCACCTAAATCAGAAAACCCTCAGCTTCAAATAGATCTTTTAAACGACGGAGAATATGAATGGGTTTCTTATATCTCTTCTGGAGAATTCAGCGGAAATCCGGAGTACGGGTGCTACAAATCCAGCGCAACAAAGACAGGACTTATAACCAGCACAGATTCATATTGCAATTACATTAAGGTTGACAAATACAGCCCAATAATAAAAATTGGAGCATCTGTTTCTAAAGTAGGAGACAAAGCAGCTAGCTTTAATTTAAGCGTAAGCAAAAATTTTGAATCTAATGCTTTATGCTCTTTCAATGATTTAACTGCTAGTGCGGAAATTGATTGCATCCCAAAAACCAAAGACGGAAAAAACATGAGTGTTAAGCCAGGAGATGAACTCTTGGTTTGCATTTTAGCTAAGAAAGGAAGTGAAAATCAATACCGAATAAAATATTATGAAAATGAAAGTTGCGGGCAGGAAGTTCCAAATGGAAATCACTTCCAATTATTCTTTGATAGCGCTCTTTATAGCCCTATGACCAACTTTGTTTTTAATAACACTGAAGCAGGAATCAGTATGAAAGATTCTGGCATTAAACTAGAAGTTCTTATTGATGATTATATCTTTAGAAGATATGATGGAGATTGCAAAGACGATTGCATTGTGCCAATAAGAATCGTTTCCAATGAAGACCAGACAGTGAAAATCTCTAATTTGAAGGCATACTACAAAGATGAAGGAATCTCAACAGACACAACTTCTTTTTACGAACTTGCACCAAAAAAAATAAAATACAGCTGGGTATTCCAACAAATAAATTTAGACAACTTGAATGTGGCTGTTCCTTCTGCATTCGGAAGCTACACTCTTATCGCGAATTTCAAGAATAGCACTAAAAGCTATTCCCTTTTCCAATCAAATTTCAGCGTCGATAAAGTTCCGGTAGCGGTTTCGATTAACAACAAAACAACTCTTAATGTTCCTGCCGCATATTTGCAAGAGTTCGAAGCTAGAGTTGAGACCTACAACTCTAGCTTGCCAATAACAAGCTATGTTTGGAACTTCGGGGACAATTCAACAGTTGTAACAACAACTTCCAATAAAACGTCTCATACTTATGAAAAAATAGGGCAGTATAACTTAAGCTTAACAGTAAGAGACTCTAAATTCTCTTCTTCAAAGAATTTCACAGTTATTGTTCAAAACCCAAAAGACAGTGTTAATTTAATTTTAACTGAAATGAAAAAAGATTACGCGAGCGTAAACACTAGCGTGAATAAGCTACCAGAATTTCACAAACAGTCTATGAAAAAATTCCTAGAATTAGACAAAGTTGGAACTTTCTTAGCTTTAATGGAAGAAAAAAACAAAACTGCTCAAACTGACGACGATTATGTGGCAATAATGAAAAATATTAGCAGCAGCTTATCTCAAGATTTTCCAAAAAGCGTTTTGACTGGAGAAGTTTTAGATAAAGGGTTTTTCATATTAAAGAATGATTCAATAAATTTAGAGATGATTGAAACAGCTAGCCAAGAAACTTACAATTCCACTAGAGCAGAAGATTATCTTAGAGAAATAACCAGATGGAATTTAGAACAGATAACTGCCTTGCTAAACTATCAGTCTTACCAAATAATTTACAGATACGGAAAGAATGAAACAGTTAGCGTTTTCAAGATTTCTTTGTCTGCAAATCCTGAAATGGAAGGAGCTTACATGATTTTCCCAGAAATGGAAATCATTGAATTCGCTGGAACCCCTCAGCCAGTGGACAAAACATCCTTTAAGTATATTGTTTTAGACGGCAAAGCTAAAGACATAGAATTTGCAACGTCTAGTGTTTCTTCTCCTGTGGGATTGCCTGCATTTTTCTCGCCTGCATTCAGCGAATTAGAACTTCCTGAAATCGCTACTCCCTTAGAAAGAACTTTCTTGGAAACTTACAAATGGGGAATATTTATTGCTTTAATTTTTGTTTTGTTTATTATTTTTGTTATAGTTTACCGAGCTGCTGGGCAATGGTACAATAAGAAATATGAAACACATTTGTTCCCAAACAAAAACCAGCTTTACAATATAATCAATTATGTTCATGCCTCAAAGGAAAGAGGAGTTAGAGATAAAGAAATTTCAGACAGCTTGCTTAAAGCTAAATGGAGTTCAGAGCAAGTCAGGTACATTATGAGAAAATACGCTGGAAAAAACCCCGGAATGCCCGGAATGAAAGACCCACGTATAAAGAAACCTGAAAAAACCCAGAAAGGTTATAAAATTTAACTGAAATATTTATAAATCCGCTTAACAAAAATATACTATGGCAGCAATAACTATATTCAAAGACTTTTTTTCGAGGATGTTTTTCAACATTTTCAAAAATAAAAAAGAGATTAAGCTTGGTTTCTATGGCCCGCCTAATGCTGGAAAAACCAGTTTGGCAAACAGAATTTGCAAAGACTTCACGGGAGAGGAAATTGGAGAAGTTAGCAAGATTCCTCACCAAACAAGAACAGTTCAATTCAAAGAAAAAGTTGAAATAAGTTACAAGGGCAAGAAGATGACTTTCAAGCTCATTGACACTCCCGGAATTGCAACCAAAATCGATTATGAAGATTTCTTGAAATACAAAATGAGCAAGAAAGATGCTAAAGAACGAGCTAAAGAAGCAACACAAGGAGTTATTGAAAGCATTAAGTGGTTGGATGACATGGACTTGGTTGTTATTGTGCTTGATGCAGCTGAAAATCCTTACAACCAGGTTAATATCACCATTGTGGGAAATCTTGCTGCAAGAAAAATCCCTGTTTTAATTGTCGCAAATAAAATTGATTTGAAAAAAGCAGACATCAAGAAAATAGAAGCTGCTTTCCCAGAATATGAAGTTGTGGGAATAAGTGCAAGATATGGAAAAAATCTTGAAGAGTTTTACGAGTCACTTTTCAGATTATCTAAAAAGGTTTAAACAACATGAAAAAGAGGAACAATCCAGAAAAAAGAGGGGCAAGCAAAACCAAAGATTTTACTTTGCAGTTTCTTCCTTATGCTGAAATAAAAGATTTGGACAGTAATAATAGAATAAAAAAGATTCTTGAAATCATAAGAGAGGATAGCATTCTTATTTTGCAAGGAAAACTTAAACCTGAAGAAGAATCCAAGCTGATTAAAGACACGATGAACTTAATCCGAGGATTTGAAAGTTTCAAAGGTGTTGAGCTCGCGATTGTTTCCAATTATTCTGACAGAAACTTAATTGACAAAATCAAGAGAAATATTGTCAATCTCCTTTACGGGGGAGACTTAGATGTCATTACTATCATCGGGCCTGCAACAATTGTAAAAGAAATCAAAAAGAACCCTAAAAAGATCGAATTATTCTTGAAAAAGTAATTACTCTTAATTTCGCTGAAAAACTGACGAAAACTTTATATTGCGCTAGTTGCTTAAGCTAATATGCACCAATGTGTTCATTGCGGAGAGATTTACCCTGCAGGAAGCAGAGCTATTCTAGACGGCTGTGGCAAGTGCGGAGGACATTTCTTTTTTTATGTTAGAGAAGATCAACTTGAAAGAATAAAAAACAAGCCTATTGAGATTCCTCCAGAAGAAACCAAAAAAATCGAAGAAGATATTCGTGAAATTTCCGGAATTGAAGATGAAGAAATTCCAATCATTTTAGATATTGAATCTATCAGGGTGACAGGTGAAGGAAAATTTGAAATTGACTTGGTTAAATTATTCGGAAAAAACGATCCTTTGGTTTACAAGCTTGAAGAAGGAAAATACATAATTGACTTGGTTTCAACACTGGAAAAGGGGTTGCCAAAAGATGAAGAAAAGTAAGATTTCTAAGCCAACGAGCAAGGAGGTTTTAAAAAAAGTTCTTGAAAAAATTCAACCTTCTGAACAAGAATTAAAAAAAACCAATGAAATTGTGAATGAGTTTAATTTAAAGCTTGAAAAAGCTCTTAAAAGCTTAAAATTAAATGCGGAAGTTTTTGTCGGAGGAAGCTTAGCTAAAAAAACTTTGATTAAAAAAGATAGGTATGATGGAGATATTTTTGTAAGATTTGAAAAAGAACCGGAATCTGAAAAACGTAAAATCAGCAAAAAAACCAAAAAAACTCCTGAACACAATATTTCTTGGCTAACTTATCAAGCTCTTCTAAAAATAAAAGGAATTGAAATCAAAGTTGTTCACGGCTCTAGAGATTATTTCCAAATTCAAATAACTCCCTGGCTTTGCCTGGAAATCATTCCTGTCGTGAAAGCTAATAATCCTAAACAAGCTGAGAATATAACAGATTTATCTTACCATCATGTGAAATACCTCGCTAAAAAGCTTAAAGACAAGAAAATTGTGCAAGAAATTTTACTGGCAAAGGCTTTTTGCCATGCCCAAAAGGTTTATGGCGCAGAATCTTACATCAGAGGCTTTTCAGGCTATTCTTTAGAGCTTTTAGTGTATTACTACAAAAGCTTCACTAAGCTTCTTGAAGCTGCTTGTAAGCTTAAAAAAGGCGAAAAGCTAATTGTGGATATTGAAAAGCATTACAAAAACAAAAATGAAATTTTCTTGGACTTGAATGAATCCAAAACAAAGTCTCCGGTTATATTGATTGACCCAACTTACAAACAAAGAAACGCTCTTGCAACTCTTTCTCAGGAAGTTTTTGAAAAGTTTCAGGAAAAAGCTTGCGAGTTTTTGAAAAATCCAAGCGAAAGCTTTTTTGAAAAGCAAGAAGTGAATCTTTCTGAAATAAAATCACTCTCAGAAAAAAGGGGGCTTGACTTTTTGCTGGCTGAAGCTGAAACTCCCAAACAAGAAGGAGATATTGCTGGAAGCAAACTCTTGAAATTCTTTAATCACCTAGCTTATGAAATACAAAAAAGATTTGACATCAAAGACAAAGGGTTTGAGTATTTGCAAAACAAAAAAGCCAGATATTTCTTTGTTGTGAAAAGCAAAAAGAAAATAATTCTTACTGGCCCTCTCGTAAAAGACAGCGAAAACTCTGCTAAATTTAAAGCAGAACACAAAAACGCTTTTGTGAAATCTGGAAGGCTTTTCGCAGAGCAGGAAATCCCTGAAAAATTAAAAGATTACCTTTCTGGTTGGAAAGCTAAAAACAAACAAAAAGTGAATGAGATGGACATCTCAGATTTAAGATTTTAATTTAACCCCTAAGAAGATTATTGATTTTTATGTTTTAATCAAACTTGATTCCTGTTCCAATTAATTCAGAAAAAGCTTTTGCAAAGAACTCTGAGCCAACCCAAACAGCATTTTCTTCTCCAGGATTTTTAGATAAGTAAAACAACATTTCGCTTCTGTCAATTATAAAGAATTTAGCATTGATTTGAGTTTCTTTTATTTTAATCCCCAAAGCCTCGCTGACTTGCTGAATTTCTTCGGTTTTTCCAGAAAGGGCGATTTTAAGTACAACTCCAGATTTTTTTAATTCTGAGATTGTTTTTTTGAATAATTTTATTTTAGAATTTATGTCTTCAACATCTGTGCAAACTAAAACTTCTTTTTTTGCTTTTTCTAAAAGAGATTTGATGAAATTAGAGATAGTCACTTTGTCTCTCAATGAAAAGAATGGGTCTTTTTTTGAAATAGGCTCGACACTTTCCTTGTACATTTTTTCAAGCTCTGAGAATTCTTCTTTTTGCTTTATGTTCACTAAGAAGTCAATTTTTTCTTCTGCTTCTTTTCTTACGTCGCTCTTTAACCTTTCAAGGATTATTGCAGGCTTAACTCCGAGATACTTTATTGGCTTTTCAAGCTTAGCGATTGCAAATCCCTTTTTCTCTAAACTTTCAAGAATATCGTAGGTTCTGCTTCTTGGAACTCGTGAAACTTTAGCTACATCGCCTGCAGAAGCAATTCCTTTAGAAAGCAATGCTAACCAAACTTTGGTTTCATAAATATTTAATCCAAAGTAATCTTTGATTTTTCCGATTGATTCTGGTTTTACTAACATTTTATATTTAAGGTTATTTTAATGTAAAACTGGCAAGAACGCGCAGTTTATAAGCTTTACTATTTGTTACCTTTTGTCAGTGAATACAAAAACCAGTTTTTACAGGCTGTTCAAACAAGCAGAGACAAAGCACTAAAAATCGAAATCGCTTGAAAATTAAGTTAAATCCCTAAAAGATAACTTAATCCTATTGCAAAAAGAATTCCTGCTGAGATGTAAGGCATTGCGGGATAGAATTTCTTTTTCTGAGACATAAACAACAAGAATCCTAAACCTAATGTTGCTCCTAAAACCACTAAAAGCGAAGCAATTGGAAGCTGAAATCCTAATCCCAACAAATTAAGAGAAGTGAACCCGAACCTTCTTAGCATTATTCCCGAAGCGATTATAGGGAATACGACATCTCCCCCGCCAAGAATAGCAATATTCACTTTTATTTTGCTAGCTTGTTTTTCTTTGAATTTCTTGCTTTTTTTCAGTTTCTTAATTTTTTCAAGTTGAAGTTTCACTTTCTTAGTCATGTAAGGGATAAAGAACCCAGAAAATACTTTCACTTGATTCATCTGGTATTTTGCCATTTTTTGCATTAATCCAGAATGCCAAACAGCCCAAATATCATAAGCTGAAATTAAAACTAAAAGTGCAATTATTGCAAAAACTCCTCTTTCAGGGCTTGTTGGACTAGAAATGAAAGCAACAAAAACAGCTGCAATTCCCGGATAAACAAGAAGTTCAGTAAGATTATGAATTAAAATTCTTCGTTTGAATACTTTGAAAAAAGCTAAAACTAATGAAACCGCGCAAGCGAAATAGAATATGTATTTTAATTTTGGAAGAAATGCAAGCAAAGAGATTGTTAAAGTCATAAAAATAACAATGAAAAACCAAGCCCTAAGGAATTTTTCTGCTCGGAATTTTCTAAGTATGAAAAATATTGAAATTGAAATTGCAAATGCAAAAATCAAAGAAGGAAAAACAGAACTCCAAAAATCAACATCTTTTTCAATTTGCCCTGGTTCAAATCCGAAAGGAAGTTGCGGAGAAGTTACATTGCTTGTAATTCCATCAACAACTTTTATTGGAGAATAATAGTTTACAACATAAATTCCAATCAGCTGGGTTAAAACAAACATTGCCAGCACAATTAATGTAATTTTCGTCGTGTGTTTCATATTCTCTTTGCTATCCTCTTTTAATCGCCTCTAACAATTAAAAGAAAAACATCTTTTTAAAGGTTTTATGAAAGGAGGAAGTCTTCTGGCTAATCTCAAAATTAATTTGGCAAAGAAGTTGGGGGGGTTGAACCGCCACCGCCACCACTGCCACCAGAACATCCTGCTTCACATTCGGAGAGATCGATATTGGCAAAAGATTCGCATTCACCTTTCGTCTGGATACATGGGTCCATGCACTGAGTACATTCAAAGGATGTTGAATCGATCCTACAAGGATTAAAACAAGGAGTTACACAACCAGAATAAGTTGTACTACATTCGTTCATATCTTGATTGAAAGTGATAGTGCAATCGTTTAAACAAGAAGAAATATCTTCTAAACATTCTCCTGAAACACAATTATATCCCGAAGGGCATCCGCAATTATTTCCACACTCGTTTTGAACACCACAAGCATAACATGTTGGGTCACAAGATGTACATGCCCCTTTAGTTAATCCTAACGGAAGAATTGCATTTCTAAAAAAATTCCATTCAGCTGAAGTGTTCAAGGGGATAAATAAATCCCAAGCAAGATTATTTGTAACTTTTACGCAATCCGAATAAGCAGAAACATCTTCAGAACTGTATTTAGGTACAATAAATGCTTTTCCATCTAAAATCTCGTATCCGTAAACAAAAACAGCGCTGATTACAACTAATACAAATATTCCGAATACTAACTTAACATTCTTGGAATTCTTCAAACTAATTTTAGATTTCCCTCTCTTCATTTTGATAAATAATAGAAGAGATTTGTATTTTTAAATGTTTAGAAATAAAAGAGAAAATTCAAACCTACTTTGCCTTTAATTCTGCAACTTCTTTCTCAAGAGATTCAATTTGAGCTTGCTGCTCTTTAACTGCTTCAATTAATACTGCAACAAGTTTTGCGTAATCCACAGATTTTATTCCTTCTTCATTTGTAGAAACAGCTTCAGGATAAACTTTTTCAACATCTTGAGCGATAAGCCCGATGCTTGGTTGCCCTGTTGCTTTCCAATCAAAAGAAACGCCTTGAAGTTGAAGAACTTTGTCAAGTGCACCTTCAAGAGCTCTTATATTTGTTTTTAATATTCTATCAGAAGAATAAAAGAATGCTGTTGCAAAAACATTTTGAGATGCTGTGATATTCCCAAAAACATGAAGTCTTTGTGTAGGAACTCCTGTTCCAATTCCAACATTTCCTGCATCTCCGGTGATGTTTATTGGTCCAAGATAAACCGAATTATAATCATGCCCAGGATTTACCCCTTTTGGCGCTGTAGCATAAACAACAAACGCAGCTGTGATAATTATAAATGCAGAAATAAGGGTGTATAGTATTCTATTAGACATACCTTTTCCTCTTTTCATTTTAAATTATATGTTTCTTGGCTTTTTAAATATTATGATAAACCCGCGAGATTTAAGAAAATGATTCTCTTAATTAGCGAGATAATTAGAATTATTGATTGTAATTTTTCAATGCGGCTTTGATGTTTTTCAAAAGCTGGTCCATGCTTTCTTCAAGCTGCTGCTTGTTTTTTGTTCCTGTGCAAACAAGCTTTCCATTACTGAACAATAAGAAAGTGGCAGATGGCTCTGAAAGTTTGTAAACCAAGCCAGGGAACTGCTCTGGTTCATATTCTGTTTGCTCCATTTCAAGTGCTAAAAAGTTAAGATTAAGTTTCAAGTTAATTGTTCCAGAAGCAACAATGTTTTGAACAGTTATTTTTGGAGTGATTGTAACATCAACATTTATTTTCTTAAGTGTCTTGATAACTGCGTCAATTACTTTTCTTACTTCTGCAACAGATTTTGTTCCGGTACAAACAAGATTTCCCGATGAGAAAACAAGAACAGCTGATTTTGGTTCCTTAATTCTTAAAACAAGCCCTGGAAAAGTGTCTGGATTATACTCTGTGTTTGGTTGAGTTCTTGCGAGTTTTGTCAATGGCACAGGTTTTTCTAAAGAAGTTGTTGCAACAATATTTTGAATCTTATATGTGCTGTTGCTTTTTTCCTTGTCTGTCATCTTATTATATTTAGATAAAATTCATTTATAAAGGTTTTTAAATAGCTCCTTGAGAAGAAATTTGTAAATTTGCTTCAACAAGTATTTTAAACAGGAAATAATTAATAGATTCAATGACTGAAGGGGATTTGGATTTCCAAAAGAAAATTCTTGAAAGTGTTTTGGTTGCTTCTATATTGAATGACTCTCAAATCAGGTTCCCTAAAAGAAAAGAGCTTATTCTTAATGAACTTATAAAAGGAACAATTAATTACATCGGAGGAGAAATTCCCAAGGTTAGCAATCTGGATTTATCTGAAGAAACAAATTACAATTCTCGAAGAATTTGCCGTTGCTTTGAAACTGAAATGGAGTCCCCAGACGCAAAAATTTTGTTAAGTAGAAATTTCAGAAACGCAATTGGAGCTTTGTGTTATGGCAGATGGCACAGAACAGGAAAACAACCGGATTATGATATTCATTTTGATGTTGGATTTTATCCTTTACTGGAAAAAATTCTTTTAGAAGACGTTAATAGTTTGGGATATAATCCGAAAACTTTTTCTTTGCCCCTTGATTTTATTTCGAAAGTAAAAAAACAAGATTATCCTAACTTTTCCCCGGATGTTTTAGAAGATGTTTTAGGAGTTGGAAAATCAATGAGGAAATACATCGAACAAGATTTGGATTTTATTGGTAGATAATCTCTATTTTTAATCTCAATAAACAATTTAAATGGGAAACGAGCTTTAACAAAATGGTAAGTGACTTAGAAAAGTATAACACTTCTGTTTTGGGAGGAATAATACTTTCTTCTTTTTCAAATGGAAACGCAGACCTACCTTCAGATTTTCTTCTTGTTGAAAATGAAATTAAGTGTGGAACAATAGACTACCTCCAAGGAATAGAAAATTTATTTTTAGATGACCCTGTCTACACTTCTGTTGAGACGTTTCAACATAACCGAAAAATTATTGAAGAAAACTTTAACTCGATAATGAATTCTAAGAGGATAAAAATGATATTCTCCCCTGAAATTAAAAAATCTCTTGAAGATATCTCTTTGTGGAAAGTCAATTCTGGAACACACACTGCTTCTTGTGAGGGAATGGAGATGACTACTTCTTTTGTAAGTTGGAAAAGTGATTTTTTGAAGTATTTCAAAAATTTAATGGGAGATAACTTCCAAGATTCCGGAAAGATTTGTTCCTTGCCTTATTCAGTAGTTTTACATCTTAAAAATGATTTTTTACCTAATCTTTCTGCAAGAGAAAGAAGAGATATTGAAGGAATCGGTAGAAAAGTTAAAATTTACAGAATGCGGGATTTAGAGGGTACCAACTTAAATCAGTTTCATTATTGGGCTCAATAAACCTTTTTCTTTTGTTGAATATCATAATCTTCTTGAATTTCCTGAAGTGTTGCGATATCTCCTGTGTCTCTGTCTGGGCGAAGCACTGTGACTCTTGGAAAACGCAAAGCAAACCCGGAGTTGTATGTTGGAGATTTTTGAATTTCTTGATAAGTTATTGAAACAACAATTCTTGGCTTGATTTCCACTGTTCTTCCTTTTTCTTTTTTAATTAAAGGAGTAAGCTTAGCGGTTAATTCTTCAAAGGATAATCCTTCCTCGGATTTTTCTTTTATTCCTGTTCCAACTTTTCCGATTTCTAAAAATTCATCTCCATCCTGGCAACTGACAATAAAGCTAGACATCCAACCAGAACGTTTTCCGGTTCCATACTCAGCTCCGGTTATAACCAAGTCCAGCTCTCTTTGATTGGGTTTAAGTTTTAACATATGCCCCACTCTTCTTCCAGATTGATAAGGGGCATCTAAACTTTTCATCATAATTCCTTCTTGATTGTCTGCAAGAGCTTTTTTGTAGAATTCTTCTGCTTTTTTCTCGCTGTCTGTGATTATTTGTTTAGCACAAACAATCTTGTAAGGTTTTTCATCAATTATACTCTTAACCAACTCGCTTCTCTTTCTGAAAGGCTCTTCAATTAAAGATTTGCCATTGTAGTAAATAACATCGAAAACATTTAGTTCAACAGGGAGCTCTTCTTGCACTTTTTCAATGTCATATTTTCTTTTAATTCTCTGGCTGATTTCCTGGAATGGACGATATTGTTTGGTTTTTTTATTGTAACCAACAGCTTCTGCATCAATCATTAGCGATTCTCCTTTAGTGTATTTTTTAACATACTCAATAATTTCTGGAAATTGCGAGGTTACATTTTCCAGTCTTCTAGTGTAAAGAAAAACTTTGTCGCCTTTTTTGTGAATAAGCATTCTGAATCCATCGTATTTGTATTCCAGCGCGCAAGGTTTTCCCAATGCTCTAAATCCGTCGGGGATATCCAATGCTTTTTGAGCAAGCATTAATTTAACAGGCTTCCCAATTTCTAAAGGAATTTTTCTTAAAAGTTTCAAATCCTGTTTTTTAGCAATCTCAAAAACTTCAGCTATGTCATTGGATTTATCTAGTGCTTCTTGAATTGTGTCTGAAGTTTCTTTTGCATCTTGCTCTTTTTCTTTTTCAAAAAATGCAGAAGCTATTGCATCACGAATTGTGCTTTCTTGAGTTCCAATTCTTAAATCTCCAATTAAAGTCCTAATTAGATATTTTACTTCCAAGGGAGAAGCTGATGTTAGCAGTTCTGTTATCAAAGCAAGTTTTTTGTCAACTGTTCCTTTTCCAACAAGTTCAGGAATAGCTCTTAAATTCTCAACTACTTTTTTAACTGAAAGTTCTTTTTTATCTAAAGTTGTTTGCCGTTTCTTTTTTGATAATTTTTCAGCAACTTGCCCTATATCTCCGATAGCTTTCCATTCTTTTACAACTTCTGTAGAATTCGCGCCTGTGGATTTTGAAATTGCTTTTGCTGCAAGTTGACCGCTTATTCCAAGAACCCTTTCATCATATTCTGGATAAATTCTTCCAAGCAAAAGATAAAGTATGTCTTTTTCTTCAACTTTTATTTCTTTTAAAAAATCAGAAAGAATTTTTGTTTTTTCCAGTCTTTTAGTAGTTGAATCTAATTGCTCGTAAAGTTCAGTTAGTTTAAGATATTTCATATTCCTCTTTATTTAATAATCAATTTAGCTTGATTTGCAATTTCATTAAGAATAAAGAGTTTTTATATTTTTTACAAACACAAATAAAGTTGAAAATTAATAATTTTCAACTAACAACTCATAAAATGCTTGAGGGTGTTTGCAAGCAGGACATTCTTCAGGTGCTTCTGGCCCTTCATGAACATAACCACAATTTCTGCATTTCCATTTAACCTTGCCTTTCCTTTTGAAAACTGTTTTATTTTTAATATTCTCAAGAAGCTTTCTGTACCTTTTTTCATGCTCTGCCTCGACATCTGCAATTTCTCTAAATGAATCTGCAATTTCCTTGAACCCTTCTTTTCTTGCAATTTTTTCAAAGTGAGGATACAATTCGCCCCATTCTTCTTTTTCACCATTTGCTGCAGCTAAAAGATTTTCTGCAGTTGTTGAAATTTTTCCAGCAGGATAAGCTGCCTCAATTGTAACAGGAACCCCATTTGATTCTTGTAAATATTTAAAGAAAATTTTAGCATGCTCTTTTTCATTGTCAGCAGTTTCTGTGAAAATAGCAGATATTTGTTCGAATCCTGCTTTTCTTGCTTCAGAAGCAAAATAAGTGTATCTGTTTCTTGCCTGGCTTTCACCAGCAAAAGCTTTCAATAAATTCTTTTCTGTTTCTGTACCTCTTAGTTGCATTCTCTTTTAAGAAAACATTAGTTTATTTACTTTCCTCTTCTACCTTGAGCTCTAATACTTGGTCTTACCTTAAGCTGTCTTGACTTAGTGGAAAGTCCTCTGGATTTCTTTCCTGCAGAGGTTAAACCTCGGAAAACTCTGCCAACATTGGCTTTGTTTCCAATCCAGTTTATTGTTTTATCACTTTTTATTTCAGGCATATTAAGTTCAGAAGATCAGGAAATACTTGAGCTGCTGATTCTAAATGATTTCAACGTTGAAGATATTCAAATCAAATCAGAATGGATCGGAATTTATGCCGTCAGAATCTGAAAATGTTTATTCGGTAATTGATCTCGGGACAAACACGTGTCTGCTGCTTATCGCTTCCTTAGCCGGAGATAAAATTTCAAAAATATTTGAGGCGCAGGAAATTCCGAGAATAGGCCAGAATGTATTCAGAACCGGTAAAATTGATGATGAAAAATTTTCTGCTG
>CAYQOY010000002.1:0-92761 GCA_964419275.1 Candidatus Woesearchaeota archaeon | reverse complement strand
TAAAAGAACTTATAAAGATTTTGAAATAAAATTAAGCTGCGACACGGCTAGCATATCTTTTTGCAAAAGCTTGTTTTTCTTTAGCTATTGCTGAAAGTAAACTACTTCTTGTTGCAAAAGGTATTGAATTAGTATTGGTAATCATCTCTTCTCTTTGAGCGAATTCTGCAAGCTTAGAATCATACCATGTTTTTGAGACCATTCCTGCAGTTTTTATCAACATCATTGTTCTAAGTCTAGGACTTAATAAAATAAGGATAATAGTTATCATCATACAAATAGGATAAACTAAAACTATGTCTAGGTTTCCCTTTATTCCTCCGCTAAATAGGGGGTCTGTCTGTACTGCTTGGAATGCTATAACTGTTTGGAATATTAAATACCCAAAGAAGAGAATCCATCCAAAAATCCTGATAGGTGCTGCATCATCTCCTTTGATTTCAAAGGTTAAAATATAATAAATAACAATTAAAGGTAATAGAGCACTCAAAGTCATTCCGACCGCACTGTAAGAAGTTAATACAGATAAAATTGATGCATTGTTTGTAAGCCACCTAGTAAATAATACACCCAATGCAAAGGTTAAAAATGCCCTAAGGAAGGGGTTTACTGTTGTTTGCCCCTCTGATTTTAAAATAGACAATCTGCCAATCATTGCCCAAAATCCAAGTGAAATTAACAAAAGGAACATAACTTTCACAAGAAGCACTTGCCCTGAATCAAATCCTTTCTCTGCACTTAGATCTCCTAAAAATAATCTTACCCAATCTGCACTATCCCCTAAACTCTCAATAATAAAACTTCCACTATCTCCTTCGACAGGGTCAGCATCAACAGCAGGAACATTACCTGTAACATTTGCGGAGAATTTTGAGATAATAAATATAAGCAATAATGCTGCTGCAATTCCTAAAAGAATTTGTAATGCTAATTTTCCTTTATCTTTTTTTACAACTTTCTTTTGAACAGCAATTGATTTTCTAGAAACAGCTTTTCTAGATGTAGAACTTGTTTTCCTCTTTTTTGCTTTTGGCATATTAAGGATATAATATTATTATTTATAAACATTTCGCCAATTAAAAGCTATTCTTAAATCAGATACTAAGTTAATTTAATAGTTTCTCGAAGGTAAATTGATTAAAATATTAATAGAGATATGATAATAAAATATAATTTAAGGGGAATTACGCAATAGTGTTTCCGGTTCTTCTTTTGTTTAGAATCTTAAGCTCATCCTGAATCTTTTTTATTTTAGCATCAGCAACTTTTTGAGAAATAATTCCGTCACTAGCATCTTTTTCTAAAGAAGCTATTTCTCGAAGGTATTTCAATTCAGTTAGCTCTCTTTGTTTTTCTCCAACTGTTTTTATTCTTTCATCCAAGAAATACAACATCAAAGATCTGTCAAATAAAACCATCAACAAAGCTAATCCTGCTGCAATAGGATATGTCCATATCCATTCTGGATTTTTCATGTTTGCTATGTCTTTGTATGCGACTGACCACGCAACAATGAAATAAGCCATTACAAATATCCAAATGAATTTTCTAATAATAGAATATTCTTTCTTCCCTAATAAAATAAATGTGATGTAAAAGACAACTCCTAAAGGAACAAATGCAGACAATGCTGCTCCAACAACATTGTAAGGCATAATCACAGTTTTAACAATGTCATCTGTTACAATCCATCTAGTAAATAAAATTCCAAAAACAATGCTTAAGAAAATATGAAATCCTTTGTTTTTTCCAATTGCTTCAATTTTGCCAAGAATAAACCAAGTAACTCCAAACACTAATAATAAGAACATAATCTTAGACAAAAATACTTGCTCGCTTGTTTGCCCAATCACTGCTTCCCAAGTTGGCTTAACTGCCACAATAATTTTAGCAAAAACATCACCTATTCCTTGAAGAAGAGCTTCTGGCCCATATATCCCTTTGTTGGCAGGATTTCCTTCAATTGCATTTCCAGTTAAACTAACTGAAAATTTAACAAAAACAAATGCAACCAAGGTAACTAAGGCAAAAATAGCTAGCATATTAAGAACATTAGAAATTTTTTCTTTTTTGCTAATCACTTCTTTTTTCTTTAAATTTTTCACCATATTGAATTCATTGCTTTAAAACTTATAAACATTTCTATAAAAAGTTAAAACCACTCGTTTAATCCTCTTTGCTTTTGCTTTTCGTGAGCTTCTTCAAGTCTTTCAATTTGCTTGTCAACTCTTTCTTCAGAAAAATTATGCTTTTTTACAAGAATTTCTTTTATTTTTTCTTTGTCAATTTTTGGGAATTTCAAATCTGCGTCGCAGACATCAGCTTTGTGAAAAAGAGCAAAAATTTCCCGCCAGTCAAATTTATCCTGTTCAGAAAGTTCTTCAAGTTGTTTTTCAACGCTATCAAAAATCAAAACAGGTTGCTTGTATCTTTGAACAATCTGCAATGCTTTTTTTTGTCCTATTCCCGGGATTCCTTTTGGATTGTAATCTGTTCCAACTAAAATTCCCAAACAAATAAGCTGATCTAAATCTAGATTAAGAAAATTCAAAACCTTGTCTAATTCAATTAACTCTGGTTTTGCTTCCACCCATCCACTAAATGTTTTCTTTTTTGTAAGAGTTAAACTTCGGATAAGTCTAGGCGCTCCAAAAAGCAAACTATCATAATCCTGGCTAACACTGGAATAAATTTCTGGTTTTATTTTTGTAAGATAAGCTGCTTCTGCTTCCCCCTCTCCAGGAGCTTGAACAACCATTATTCCCATTGCTTCAAGCAATTCTTTGCTTTCTTGAATCATTTCATCATTTAATCTAATAAACTGGCTGCTGTATTTTCTCATGCCTTCAATATCTTCTTCTGTTTTCGCTTGCTCGTATCTTGCTTTAGAAATATCACGAGATTCCTGCCTTAACTGGCGAGTTTTGTTTTTCAAGTCTGGAGCTCTGCCATCAAAAACATAAATCAATTTTATTCCATTTTCAATTAAATTTGTATTCCTGTAAAGAATCCCGGAAAGATGACTTGTAACTCTTTTTTCATTATCCATCAAAGGAGTCCCGTCCATTTGTCTTATGCTTGAAAGAAATTGATAAAGGATGTTAAAAGCGTCGACACAAACTGTTTTTCCGCTTAATTCAGAAATCTCAATTTCTTTTCTTGGAACAATATCTTTTATGCTTAATCCCATATTAAATAAACTCGTTTTAAATATAAAAAACTATGGATATAGAGGATAAATTCTTATTTTAGGATATATCTAGTTTTGCCAGTTTTTATCAAATTTAGTTGAGTGTTACAATGTCTCTGTCTAAATATTCGATTTCTTCTTGTTCTAATTTCAATTCTTTTCTTATTTTGGGATCTTTTAAGATATTCTTTATGACCGGAAATTCATGCAAAGCTCTTTTTTCTCCGATATGCATAAATCTAGCATATTTCTGAGCAATAGACTTTCTTTTCGCGACACGCTGATTATTAAGCCAAATTTTCAAAACTCTTTCTGGTTTTTTGTAATTTGTAAATCCTGTTTTAGCTTCTTTTTTTGCTGCAGAGATTCCATAACTAAGGAAGATATTTTGATAAAGCAAAAACCTCCAGTATTGTTGCTTGTAAATTCTTCCTTTGAAAATATCTGCTTTGCTTAGAGACTCATAAGCTTTATGTAACTCTTCACCTTGATATTCTAAAGGTATATTTTCTTCGATCCAAAGCATTATTTCATCAATAGGGACATCAACAGAATCAAAAACACTTGTAACATTCGGGTTTGGAGCACTTTTGAAGATCATTCTCAAAGCATTAAAGACATCTGTTTCTGTGTTTCTTTCGTTGTCCAATACTGCAGAAGGATTCTCCATAGAAGCAGCAACCTGCAAATCATTTATTGCCGCACGCAGATCTCCTTTTGCTTTAATTGAAATTGCAGTAAGAATATTATTATCAATAAACTTGTTTTCTTTTCTTAAAATGCTAATTAAAACATCTTTTATTGTTTTATAATCAATTTCTTTAAGCTGAATGAACTCGGATTTTTTTCTTAAAGCCACAAACTTTTTTCCCCAGACATCATTTGCTGTTAAAATCATTGGCCAGCTTGTCGAATCAATTAAATTCATCAATTCGGGAAGCCCGCCCCAGTCAGCTTCTGAAATTCCATCAACTTCATCAATAAGAATTATCTTTCTTTCTTTGGACAAAGACATTTGTTCTGATGCGGGTTTTAAGATTTCTCTTAGATTATCTCTATTTCTCAAATCAGAAGCATTTAATTCAAAAATTTCAGATTTAGTTTCATTTGCAACAACTTGCGCGATGGTTGTTTTTCCAACTCCCGGAGGCCCGTAAAGAATAGCTGCTTTTTTTGCATTAGCGCTTCTTCCAAACTTTTGAACAAAAACTACCAATTTGGAAATAGCTTCTTCTTGCCCTCGAACATCTTGAAAATGTTCTGGTCTGTATTTTTCAACCCACTGCATATTGTTTTTTAAAATAATTTATGTTAGATACAGCTTCACGCACTCTTAATGAGCTTGCTTTCCAATTCCTGCAAGTACAAAACTTGCAAGAAGAGATTGAAGTTGTATGAATGGGTCAGAACCTTCAGTTATTCTAAATTCGCTTTCACCGGTTTTCTCAATTAGTCTTACTCTTAATTCAGGCTCAACAGGAAGCTCCCAGATTTCTTTTTGCATTGCCTTAATAACATCCTGTCCGGAAATTGATTCCCTTAACATAATATCTAATAATTTTTCTTTAGCTTTAGCAAAATCCCCTGCGATTGCATAATCTAAAACAACTTTGATATCTTTGGGCTTGGCATTTGAAATTATTGTTGAAACCAAATCAGGAGTTACAGAGGGGGAAATTGAAGCTGTTGATTGAAGCAAGTTAATGCATTTTCTACAATCTCCTTCACTTCCTTCATAAAGGATTTCCAAAGCCTCAGGGGTTATTGTTAATTTCTCGGTTTCGCAAATTCTTTGAATAACTTTTTCAATATCTTTTTTTTCTAAAAGCTTGAATCTGAAAACAGCGCAACGTGACTGGATTGGACTGATGATTTTTGAAGAATAATTGCAAGAAAGAATAAACCTGCAAGTTGCAGAATAGTTCTCCATTGTTCTTCTCAAAGCTTGCTGAGCTTCAGGAGTGAGAGCATCTGCTTCATCTAAGAAAATGACTTTGAAAGGAACTTCCCCTAAGGATTTTGTTCTGGCAAAATTCTTTACTTTTTCTCTAACAATATTAATTCCTCTTTCATCGCTGGCATTTAATTCCAAATAATTATCTTTCCAGTTGTCTCCAAAAAGCTCTCTTACAACAACCAATGCCAAAGTGGATTTACCTGTTCCAGCAGGCCCTGCAAATAGCAAGTGAGGAATATTCAATGAATTAGTTAAAGCTTCAACTCTTTTTACAACATCATCCTGTCCAACAACTTCCTTAAACTTCACCGGACGATATTTTTCTGTCCAAATTTCTGATGCCATTAATAGTTATTTCAACCCCCAACTTATAAATATTGTTATAATCCAGAAAGAACATACCTTAAGAGAATCTAAACTAAGGATTAAAACTAAATTAAACTAGAATTATGCTAGGCTTACTTACTTCTTTCTCTTCTCAACTTTCTCTTATGCTTTTCTTTCTTCAGCCTTTTACGTTGCCACTTCCAACGCATTTGCCTTTTCTTTTTCCATCGTCTGCTTGATCGTTTCATGTTAAAACTTTATTCTAAATGATTTATAAAGTTTCCTAAAACCAAAAATTTGAGGGTTTTCAAACACTCAAGAGTTATAAAAAATAAAGATTAAATTAAAAAATAAAATAAAAAAGAATGAGACTTATTCTGTTTTTTTAGCTCGATAAGTTAAAGATACAATCCCATTCTTATAAAGTCGAGTTTTATCCTCATCGATATATGATTCCTGGTTGTTAAATCCTAAGGGATAATCCAAAAGGCTTTTTATAGATTCCAGCCCCCCGTTGCTAAGTTCTTCTAATGAAAACAATCCGCTGAACCCTGCCGGGTCTCTAGAAGAATATGCTGCATGTATAAGCAATTTTGCTCCGACGGTTCCAGAAGGAAGTCCAAGAGTATCATCTATACTTTTTGCAACTTTATGAAAAAGTTCCTCATTTGTTAGTTTTTCCATTTTTTATTATTTTTTAACCTCCTTTCAATACATTTCACGTATCTCAAGAGTATAATTTTAAACGAAATAGTTTATATTTAAACTTTTCTAATTGTAACTACTTAAAAGATATAACATTAAAGGAACTAGTTATTACAAAGTTAATCTTACTTTCCAGAAAACATCCTTCCAAAAAAACCGCGTGATTTTTCTTTTTGCCTAGAATAATAGCCCACTAACTCGGTTTTATCCAGAATATGCCCTTGCATTGCTCGTTCAACATCTGACTTTCTTGAACTTGCAGGGAGATTCAAAAGAGTGTTCAACGCAAAAACCTTGAAAGTGTATTGATGTTTTCCTGAAACAGGACAAGGCCCATTGTAAGAATTTTGCCCAAAATCATTGACTCCTTGAACCGAAATCATAGGTGTAAGCTTTTCAAAAACTTGAATCCTTTCCGGAGGAATATTCCAAACAACCCAATGGACCATAATCTTCATGGGATTGTCAACACCTTCCACAAAAAGGGCTATGCTTTTAGTTTCCTCAGGCAGTTCAGAAAATTCCAAAGGAGGATTTATATTCTCGCCATCACAAGTGTATTTATCTGGAATTACCCCTCCATTTTTAAAAACACTTTTGATTTTCATTAAACTTCAGCTCCTTTTTTTCTTTATTTTAAGCAAACAACAAGATATTATTAAAAGTTTCGGTATCGAGAGTAAATTTAATAAATAAAGCCCTAATAAAGAATTCATGAAAAACATTCAAAAATCTTCCAGAATTGATTTCCGAGATCAAATTTCTAAAAACAAAACAAAATCTTATATCTTAATGACCTTTGTTTTAATTTCATTAATCACTCTGGGTTATGTGATTTCTTTTGCTTTTGACCCTGGCTTCTTTTTCATTATAATGATTTTCTCAATTATTTTTTCGATAAGCTATCTTTTAATTAGCTATTACAACTCAGATAAAATAGCTCTTGCCACAGTTAATGCAAAAAAAGCAGACAGGTTCATACACAAACAGTATTATGACTTGGTTGAGTCTTTAACTTTAGCAAGCGGAGTGCCTATGCCTGAAATTTATATTATGGATTCTCCCCAGATAAACGCATTTGCTTCGGGAAGAGATCCAAAACATTCTGTTATTTGCATTACAACAGGTGCATTGGAAAAGCTTGATAAAAAAGAACTGGAGGGGGTTTTAGCTCACGAGCTTGCTCATATTGAAAGCTATGATGTAAGGTATATGACTCTTGTTGCAGTCATGGTAGGAATGATTTCAATAATCTCAGAAATTTTCCTAAGAAGTTTATGGTACAGTGGAGGTTCTAGAAGTTCAAACAATAGAGACAATGAAAACAACAGCAAAGCAATTTTAATGTTAATTGGAGTGGTTCTTGCGATAATTGCTCCAATCATTGTAAAGCTTGTTCAGCTCGCAATTTCTAGAAAAAGAGAATATTCTGCAGATGCTTCTGCAATTAAATTTACAAGATATCCTAACGGATTAATCGCAGCTCTTGAAAAAATTCAGCAAGATAATCTTCCTACCAAAAAAGTCAGTAAGGCAATTGCTCCCCTTTTCTTTGCAAATCCCTTCAAAGGACTTGGAAGCACTCACCCCCCTATTGAAGAAAGAATAAAAGTTTTAAAGAGAATGTGAAAGCAATCTGAAATTAAAATAATAGTTTTATAAATTAGTTTAATCTTAGTGAATTATGGGGTTAATATCCAAAGCACTTATACTGATATTCAGTTTTTTGCTGTTCATTTCGTTAATTTTTGGAGCCGTTTCTTTCACAATCTACGCATCATTAGAATACGAAGAAGTTCAAAAAAACGTGGCTCCTTTTGCTGAAGATTTCTTAAGAGAAAATATAATTACTAAAAGTGGAGAAATCAATAAGAATATTTCCATAACAGAAAGAGTTTTAGATGCAGTGCTAAACTCTGCATGGGGAAAAGAAATACCTTTTACAGAAAAAATAAAGCAGTCTCTAGAAGAAAAACTGAATTCGGGAAAAGGAGATAATGTTTCCTTGCAACAAGAAGCTCAAGAATTGATTTATGAGATTTACTATAAAGAATATGAATGTGTGGGATATAAACAATGCTCTGATAAGTATGAAGTTCCCCTCTTTTTGATTTCTCAACAAGCCAGGAATTATTGGTATAAAAATTTTAAATACACTTGCGTTTTTGGATTAGCTCTTGTGGGAATCTTATTTTTATTAGTTTCTAAAAAAAGAAATCTTTTCATTTTGGTTGGAATTCTTTCTCTTTTAACTTCTCTGGTCTTATTAGGAGCAAAAAAGGTTTTTTCTGATTCAATAATCAAGGTGGGCAATGAAGTTTTCAGGATATTCTTTAACAAATTGAGTTATGTAATTACGTTCCTTGCAGCTGCAGGAATTATCCTAATCGCTCTTGCAATTATCTTTGGGCTATTTGGATTAGGATTTAAGATATTTAGCTGGATTGATAGTATAAACGTAAGACTCCCAAAATCAAAAAAGAAGACAATGAAAGAGAAGCGAATCAATTCTTCCTATTCAGAGCCATTGATGCAAGAAACCAAAAAATCTAAAAATCAAACCAAAAAAATAAAATAAAAAATCTAAAAATGAACCGAACAATTTTCATTGAAGAAAAAAACTTTGACATTGCAAGAAAAAAAATAAGACAGTTTAACCAAGAAAAAATTGTTTTTTCCAGTCCGGATGACGCAATCGCAAGAAAAGTATTAGAAAAAGAAAAAATAAGCGTGCTTTTGGTGAAACAAAAAAATCGAAAAGACAAATTAAAGCAAAGAAGTTCTGGGTTTGACTCGGTCATGGCAAAAATCGCTAAAAAAAATGGCGTTGAAATTGGAATATTCTTGGATGAAATTTTGGAAAGCTCTGAGAAAGAAAAATCAGAGATTTTAGCTAGAATAAAACAAAATGTGGTTATTTGCTCTAAAAACAAAGTCCAAATGAAATTCCTTTTTTTAGAGGAGGAACATCAGAGAAATGATTATGACTTGCGCTCGCTTGGACTTGTTTTAGGCATGCCAACTTGGATGACTTCTTCATTGTAATAAAAGATTTATAAAAACAAGATTTTTAGTTATAAATAACGGGATTTTAATTAAAATGGACATCAAGGAAATTGTAGACTCTTTAAGTGTAAATGAAGTTAAAATTTTACCACACTTAGAAGAAAAAAATATTGTAGACATCTGCAAAAAATCCAATCTTGACAAAACTTCTGTTTTAAGAGCGTTAGAATATCTAAAAGCCAAGAAAATTGTGGATTTGTCTTATGAAAAAACTAAGATGATTGACTTAGGAACTAATGGAATCTTGCATCAAAAAAATGGATTGCCTGAAAGGAGACTTTTGAATTTAATAAATGAAAAGAGAATCATCAGTTTTCAAGAAGCGCAAAAGCAAACAAAGCTTTCAGATGAAGAATTCAAAATATCAATTGGAACATTAAAAAGAAAGAACATCATCGATATTAAAAACCAAAATTTAGTTTTAAACAATTCTGGAGGATTTGGAGCTTCCAAAAAAACAGAAGAGGAATTGTTCTTGGATTCGCTTCCAATCAGCCTAGACTCGCTAACAAAGCAGCAAATCCCTATTTTCAAAGATTTGCAAAGGAGAAAGGAAATTCTTAAAATAAAAGAAGAAACAGAGATAAAAATAAAGTTAACAGAATCTGGAAAAAAGATTTTAAATCTGAAAATTGACAGCGATGACTTAATTGAGCAAGTAACCCCTGAAATGATTCAAAATGAAAAACTTTGGAGAGGAAAAAGGTTTAGAAAATACAATGTTCAGGCTTCTCTCCCGGGAATTAACGGGGGAAAAAGACATTTTGTCAATCAAGCAATAGACTATGCAAAGAAAATCTGGGTGGAGATGGGATTCCAAGAAATGCGAGGAGAGATAATCAATTCAAGCTTCTGGGTTTTTGATTCTTTATTCACTGCCCAAGATCATCCTGTAAGAGAAATGCAAGATACTTTCTTTATCTCCAAAAAGTCAGACTTGCCAGATAAAAAACTAGTTGATGCGGTGAAGGTGGCTCATGAACAGGGGATTGCTGGAAGTAAGGGATGGAAATATCAATGGGATTCTGAAGAAGCTAAAAAAACAGTTTTGAGAACTCATACAACTTGTATTTCTGCTAAAAAACTTTACGAATTGTCCAAGCTCCCTGTTGAACAAAGAAAAGGAAAATTTTTCTCTTTAGACAAAAATTTTAGAAATGAAACAGTTGACTGGAAACACGGATTTGAATTCTATCAAAGTGAAGGAATTGTTGTTGATGAAAATGTGAACTTAAGGCATCTTCTAGGTTATTTGCAAGAGTTCTACAAAAAGATGGGATTTGAAAAAATAAGATTCTTGCCGACTTATTATCCTTACACAGAACCAAGTGTACAAATACGTGCATGGCATCCAGAAAGAAAAATTTGGTTTGAATTAGGGGGTGCGGGAATATTCCGTCCCGAAATTGCTGTGCCACTCTTAGGAAAGAATATACCGATTCTTGCATGGGGGCAAGGATTTGACAGAATCATTATGGATTATTATCAAATTAAAGATTTAAGAGAACTTTACAAAAATGACTTAGAACAGTTAAGAAAAACAAAGTTCTGGATGAAAAGCTAAAATGGAAAATTGCATATTTTGTAAAATATTGAAACAAGAAATTCCCTGTTTTAAAATTTGGGAAGATAAAAAGCACTTGGCTTTCTTAGATGTAAATCCAATAAATCCCGGACACACTCTTGTTGTTCCAAAAAAGCATGACGATTATTTATTTGACTTATCTGATAAAGAATATTCTGAATTAATGCTCGCTGCAAAAAGCATTGCTAAACTAATAAAGAAAAAGATGGGTTGCAAAAGAATTGGAGTTGCTGTGGAAGGATTTGCAGTTCCTCATGTTCATATTCATTTAGTTCCCTTAAACAAGGGGAATGAGCTTAATCCGGAAAAAGCAAGAAGAATGAGTGATGAAGAATTAAAAAAAGTTAAAGACAAATTAACCTCTTAAGAACATGGCAAACATAAGATTCAATAAAAAACAATTTGAAAAAGAAATAGGAAAACTGGATGAAAAGATGCAAGAAAAGATTTCTTTATTTGGAACACCTATAGGGGTGATTACAGATGAAGAAGTTGAAATAGAAGTTTTCCCAAATCGCCCAGATTTACTTTCTTATTCCGGATTCAGAAGAGCTTTCTTAGCTTATCTTGGGAAAAAAACAGGATTAAAAAAATACAAAGTTAATTCTCCGAAAAAAGATTATGTTGTAAAAATAGACAGCTCTGTTAAGAATGTTCGTCCTTTTACTGCTTGTGCGATTGTTTCAGGATTGGACCTTGATTCTGAAAGAATAAAGGATATAATTGATTTACAGGAAAGGTTACATTCAACAATCGGAAGAAAAAGAAAAAAGATAGCTATTGGAATTTATCCTTTAGAAGAAATCAAACTTCCAATAACTTATATGGCATTTCAACCTGACAAAATAAAGTTCACCCCCCTAGGAGCAGAAAAAGAGATGTCTGGATTAGAAATTCTTGAGAAGCATCCTGTAGGGAAAGAATATGCTCATCTTTTATCTGGGAAATCTCAATTTCCTATTTTTATTGACTCTCAAAAAAATATTCTAAGCATGCCTCCAATAATTAATTCTTCTTTAACAGGAAGAGTTACCGAAAACACAAAGGATGTCTTTGTGGAGTGCTCTGGATTTGATTTTGATTCTCTTAAAAAATGTCTAAACATTATAGTAACATCTTTAGCAGAAATGGGCGGCGAAATTTATCAGATGGAATTAGAATATGAGAAAAATAAAAAGCAGACTACTCCGGATTTAAACTCAACAAAAGAAAAAATTTCTTTGGAAAGTGCTAACAAGCTTATTGGAATAAAAATTGACGATAAAGCATTAAAAAATCTTCTAGAAAGAATGGGTTATGATTATTCCAATGGAACAGTGGAAATTCCTCCGTGGAGAACAGATATTCTACATGAAGTTGACTTAATTGAAGATGTTGCGATTGCTTATGGGTATGAAAATCTTACTCCTGAAATTCCAGAAGTTGCTACAAATGGTGAAGAACAAAGGAGTGAAATCATCAAAAGAAAAATTGCAGAGATTCTAATCGGAACAAATATAATGGAAACTTCAAACTATCATTTAACAAACCAAAGAAATCAATTTACTTTAATGGGTTTCAAAGAGAAAGCAAACCCGGAGTGCATAAAAATTGAAAGCTCAAAAACAGATTATAACATTCTGCGAACAGACTTATCTCATTATTCTCTAAAAGTTCTCTCGGAAAATGTTGACAAGGAATATCCTCAAAGATTATTTGAAATCGGAAGAGTTTTCACAAACAAGCACAAAACCGAAGAAGAGCATCTTACGATTTCAATCTCTCCAGGAAATTTCACTGAGTTAAAACAAACTTTAGATTATTTATTCAAAATGATTGATTTGAAAATAACCGTGAGTGAACCGGATAAAATCCCTTTACATTTTATAAAGGGAAGAGTTGCGGAAATATTTTTAGAAATCCCAGAAAATAAGAACAAAGAGGCTAGAAAGTCAATCGGGTTTATTGGAGAGATTCATCCCGAGATTCTAAAAAATTGGAAAATCAGGATGCCTGTTGCACTCTTGGAAATTAACTTAGAAGATATATTTGATTTGATAAAGTAAGAATCGATAAAAAGAGTAACAAAAGGAGAAAAATTTATTTCTTTTCTTGCTCTTGTTGTTTCATTTTTCTGACAAAATCATTAACGAATTTTCTTCTTTCCTCTTGATCCCTTATTTCTTTAACCACATGGAAATCCAAATCCCCTTCTGTTCTTTTCTCCGTCTTAATATCGGACATTATATTTTTTCTTATATCCTCACTTAAAAGAGGCTCTCCGTCAGAAAGTGTTGCAAGCTTCTTAGCTAAAGTGATTAAGGTTCCTAAAACCATAAATCTCAATAAATTCTTTCCTTCTTGTCTCACAATCATGTATCCTTGGTTTAAAGAAATTCCAAAGTTAATTTTTTGTTTGAACAATTTGTTATGTTCTGTAAGTATGGCCTTTATTTTTCCAGCCATGATTATTGCAGGTAACTCATTCTTGAAAGTTCTTGTTTTAAGAGGAGCAAAGATAAATAATATTGTTCCTTGATTTTCATAAATCATTGCTCTGTTTTCTTCAGCCAAGGCACCAAGTTTATTCATTGTCTCTTGAACAGCAGCCTTGTTGGCTCTTACTTCTCCAGGATTTTTCATTTGAACACAAATAATGCTTGATGATTGTTTTTCTCCTTGAATCGAAAGTGAAAGCTCTGCTATATTTTGAGTGTTAATCAATAAGCTTCCTGATTTAGGTGTATAAACTTTTTCTGCTTGTTTCTCTTCTAAACTTTTTGCAGGAGTTCTTGAATTTCTTTTTTTATACAGTAAATTACCTCTTCCAAAGAAACTTTTTTTGTAGACTCTCTTAAAGAAAACCCAAACAGCAAATCCTAATACAAGAATAAAAAAGACCCAGACAATAGGATATTGAATTACATCCCAAGTTCTTTCAGAAAGTTCTCTTGCCCCAACAACATATCCGGTTAAGAATAAATTTTCATTGAATAAAACTTCTCCATCTTTGAAAATCTTAACAGAGTAATTTCCTTCTGGAGCAGTTAAAACATACTTTTGGTTTTTATCAACATCTAAAAGAACCTCTAATCCGGTAGAAGTGTTTTCATCTAATTTCACAAGAAGCGTATCATTGTAAAAAACATTTCCAATATTTGTCACTAAGATTGTTCTATTCAAAAACTCCACTGAAACTTTTTTGTTTTCAAGGATTCTGAAGTTTTCTTCGTCGCTAAGCCCTTCAGAGGTAGAAATAATTTTCCAATTTGCGGGAGGTTCAGAACGATTAAAGGAGTACTCCAGGAAACTATCTGTTGGAGTTTCGGATTCCGATTGAATCTCTCCTTCGGGATTTAATATTTGAACATTTGCAGAAGTTTTAATTTTAACCCCTGTTTGATCGTATAAAATTGGCTTTATCTTTACATTTGTGCCCGGCAAAATTTCCATATTTTCTAAAACAATTTCCAAGCTGGTTGGAACTTGATTTATTTTTAGTTTAGCGCTAGCAAAACCTTTATTGGTTTTTTGAGATTTTGAATCTAACTCATAAACTTCAATGTTAACAAAATAATCTCCAGCCTTAAGATTTTCAGCAAGAGAATATTCTAATTCAAAAAACCCATTTTGAACGGTATTTTTTGAAGAGACAAGGGTATTGTTTGATTCTGCACTAAAAGTTAATTCGGCAAAGCCATTCTTAACAGCTTCCCCATTCTGTTTTATTGCCTCTCCCGAAATAAGAAGCTTTCTCCCAGGATCAGAAGAATTATCTGAAGAAAGGATTTTCACATCGATTTTATCTGAAACACTAAACTCACTTGTTGTTTTGAATTCACCGTTTTGCAAAGCAAATTTTACTACACATTTCCCATTGGTTCTTCCCAATCTTTCACTGGTCAATAAGAATTTGAGGTTAATTGTTTCTTCTTGTCCTGCGGATAAGAAAATATCTTGAGAACGAACACTAGTTTGAACCCCGTTGCAAATTGAAGAAACCACCAAGGGGGTGATTAATTCATTTACTGTAACAATTTTAGCAACAACTTCTACAGCATCTCCCAGATTATACAAGGATTTAGGTTCTTGACTGATAACAATTTCTCCAGAAATTAAAGAAGAAGATACAACTAAGGCAAATAAAAGAATAATTGAAAATATTTCCCTCTTCATTTTACTTTAAAGAGCTAATCTGTATTTATAAATATTTATAGGCAAGAATACGACTTTATTCCCCAGAATTATTTTTTAATTTCTAAGAAGTTTATCAAAAAATAATTATAAAAAACCCCTTTAAATGTAATTTTCCTGGGTATTAAAGTTAAACCTTAGAAATAGGCTTAATCGTCTGTGCTGTATCTATCTAAAATTCTAGAGATAGATTTTCTATGTTTTAATGTTTCTTCACTAAATCTATTATTTTCTAAAACTAAGGATACTTTCTTAGCATGGTTTTGAGATTCAAAAGGCATCTTAGAAATATCTCCTCGGTAAGTAATTGCAAGTCTGGATGGCCCACCATTGTATGCAGCCATTAACAAGTCTCTTAATTGTTCAAGAGGCATTTTCTCATAACCTTCAATTCTAGAGCTGAGGTATTTATCTAAATAATGAAGATAGTGAATAGTAACCTCTAAGTTAAGATCTGGATTCATCGCATCTTTCAAAGGAAGCTCTTTTCCATAAATCTCTTCTGTAACATAATTCCAAGTCGCAGGCATAATCTGACCAACCCCCATTGCTCCTGCTGAGCTTATTCTTGTTGAAACTCCCCCAGATTCCACTTGAACAAGCGCTAAAACTAATTCAGGGCTAATTACTTGCTCCAGACTATTCTTTGAGATTTTCTTTGCTTCTAAAAGAGCCTCTTGTTGAACAGGGACTGTCTGTTCAGAAGAAGGGTAATTTTTAAGGAAATTTGTTTGGTTGTTTAAAACCAATCCATACTGAGAAGGCATATTTTGAATACTTGACAAAGTTAAATAAGTCCTTAATGTATTCCCTGCTTTTTCTTTAAAATTTTTTGAAAGATAATTAGCGCCAATTCCTGCAGCTAAAAGCAAGGCTAATCCTCCTGCAACATATTTGTTTCTCGTGTTATCTTTTTCTCTTCTAGCCTTAGCAGCTTCAATTCTTTGTTTTCTTTGTTCATCCATGTTATTTTCACTCCTTTATAGTTACAATAAGTATCTATTCAACTATTTAAATCTTTAGGCGGAGAAACTCTTCTAAAAGACTTTAAAAATGTTTGGATTTCAAAAAGCCAGTGACATTTATGTCTCTTTTGAGGGTTTATCACAATCCTTATTAATTAAGTAATATCTGAAATTTTATGAAAATTACAGACTATCTCTTGAAATTAGAGAAAGATAAACATTTCCAAAAATTCATAAAATCAAATCAGAAGGCATATCTTTGCTCTGCATTTTTTATAATTGACAAAGAAAGCGACAAACATAAGCAGCATTTTGATTACTTTTTGCCAGAAGAAAACAAGATTTTTAGTTTTCAACTAGAAGAAAATTGCAAACAAGTCCCAATGGACAATTTAAACTCTGAAGCTCCAAAAATTCTGGATTTTAAAGACAATCTAGAAATTCAAGAAATAGAAGACTTAATTCAAACAGAGATGGAGAATCAAGCAATAAAAAACAAAATCCAAAAAATCCTTTTCTCAATAAATAATTTTGAAAACCAAGTATTCATCTTTGGAACAGTTTTCATTTCAAATCTTGGAATGATTAAACTTAGAATTTCTTTAAAAGACAAAAAAATTATTGATTTCAAAAAAGAATCTTTTATGGATATGATAAATATCTTCAAGAAAAAAGAATAATTCTGAAAATTAAGAAAGTAGCGGCTTAGCGACGATTATTTTAATGCTTTTTTGAGAATAAGTTTTATTCGAAGCGTTTTTAATTTTTTCAAAAATCTTAACAATCTCAAACTTGAGCTCTTTTAATAAATCAATTAATTCCTGCTGGTCATAAAGGTAATAATATCTGTCTAATGTTTTGTAATTAACCTTCCAGGGAACAAATGTTTCTTTGCCCTTGTCTTTAAATCTTTCTTGATTTCTATCCCAAACACTGATAAAGGCTTCTGATCCCGGTTTCAAAACTCTAAATAACTCTTGCAAAGCTTTTCTTCTGGAAGCAGAACTTTCTAAGCAATGAAGAGAATCGATGAAAATTGCGGAATCAAAAAAATTGCTTTCAAAAGAAAGGTTGTCTATTGAACTTTTTTCAAAAAAAGATTTCATTTTAAGCGCTTGAGCTTTTTCCTTAGCATATTTCAACATTTCTTCAGAAAAATCCACCCCGTAATATTCTCCCTTAAACCTAATTAAATTTCTACCGCTTCCACAGCCTAAATCCAAAACCTTCCCTTTTTTCTTTTTCAAAAATCTTGCAACTTCTCTAACTGGTACGTTTCTGTAACCTTTCCATACCTTAGCAATTTCATCCCAAACCTCTTCTTGATTGGTTTCTAGCGTTTTTAGCATAAATAACCTTTTATACGCTAATATTTATTTGTTTTTATGAAGAAAATAGTCACGATTGGAGGGGGAACCGGACAGTACACTCTCTTAAGGGGATTAAAAAATTATGACCTTGACTTAAGTGCCATTGTTTCAGTTTTAGACAATGGGGGCTCTTCTGGAGAGCTGAGAGCTGATTTTGGAATTTTACCGCCCGGAGATTTAAGAAATTGCCTTCTTGCATTAGCAGATGATTCAAAAATTGGAGATTTAAAGCATATTTTTCAATATCGTTTTCCAGAAGGAAAACTTTCTAATCATAACTTAGGTAACTTAATAATTACCGCACTTAATGAAAAATACGGTAACATGGGGGAAGCGGTTAAAGCAGTCTCAAAAATTTTAGGAATAAAAGGGAAAGTTCTTCCTGTCTCTTTAGATTATTCAAATCTTTATGCTAGAAATTCTCAAGGAAAGATCTTACAAGGAGAATTTGAAATAAACCATTCACCAGATGCAAAAAACATTGAATCTCTTTGGATTGAACCTGATGCTTACATTTACCAAGAAGCAGCAGATTCATTAAGAAAAGCAGATTTAATTGTGATCTCTCCAGGAGAACTTTATGGAAGTATACTTCCTAATTTTTTAATCAAAGGATTTGTTGAAGCAATCACTGAATCCAAAGCTAAAATAATTTATGTTTGTAATCTTGTAACCAAGCAAGGCACATTTGGATTCAAATCCAGTGATTTCCTAAAGATAATTGAGACAGCTCTTCAAAAAAAAGTAGATTATATTATTTGCAATACAGAAAAGCCTTCAACAAGGATTCTAGATAAATATCAACAAGAGGAAAGCTTTTTTGTTGAACCTGATTTAAAGGGAAATAATGTTGTCACTGGCAATTTTCTAACTGAGTTTGATGTCGGAGGCTTTATAACAGCACGTCATGACTCTGATAAGATTGCTCGCGCAATTATAAGTTTAAGTTAATTTATTAATTAAAATGGTAAACCAAAAAACAGATAAAAAAGATATAAGAAACATAAACCAAAAAGAGATAATGGTTCACCAAAATGTAAGAAAGCCTGTCAGAACTATTTCAGGAGTCACCCCTATCGCAGTGGTTTTAAAGCCTAAAAAATGCGACCATGGAACTTGCATTTATTGCCCCGGAGGAGATTTTGTGCCTCAAAGCTACACTGACAAAAGTCCTGCGATTATGAGGGCATTAGCATTAAAATTTGACCCTTACGAACAAGTAATGAATCGACTTGGAGTTCTTGACAAAATGGGGCATCCAACAGATAAAATTGAGTTGATAATTATTGGGGGGACTTTTTTGCAATATGACCTAAAATACCAATATGATTATGTTAAACGATGCTATGACGCTCTTAATGGAAAAAAAGCTAAGAATTTAGAACAAGCTAAGAAATGGAATGAGACTTCTAAACACAGATGTGTTGCAATGTGCATTGAAAATCGTCCTGACAATTGTTCTCCTGAAGAAATAAACAGAATGTTGGAGTTTGGAACAACTCGAGTTGAAATTGGAGTGCAAATGCCTGATGATGAAATCTACAAAAAAGTCAATAGAGGGCATACTGTAAAAGATGTTGTCGAAGCAACAGAGAGGTTGAAAAACGCAGGCTTCAAACTGGGATACCATATTATGCCTGGCTTACCTTACAGCAATCCAAAAAAAGACATTGAAATGTTCAAGAAAATTTTCAGTGATGCAAGATTCCGCCCTGACCAGCTCAAGATTTATCCTTGCCAAATAATTGAAAATTCTCCTCTTGCATTAATTCACAAGCAAATAGGATATGAATCTTACACTGAATCTCAAACAAAAAAAGTTTTAATTCAAATGATGAAACTTATTCCAGAATACTGCAGAGTTATGAGAATAATGCGAGAAATTCCAAAAGAAAAACTTATTCAGGGAGTTGAAAAACTGGATTTAAGAAAAGACATTGAAGCAGAGTTCAGAAAATCAGATATCAAAATCAAAGAAATCAGGATGCGGGAAATTGGATTCAATCAAGATGAAACTCATAAGAATCTCAAATTGAAAATCATTGAATATTCTGCAAGCAATGGAAAAGAATTCTTTTTGGAATTTGTTGATGAAAATGACATCCTCTTTGGGCTTTTAAGACTAAGAATTTATGATAATAACAAAAAAGCAATGGTAAGAGAAGTTCATGTTTATGGGCAAGCGCTTGAATTGGGCAAACAAGACAAAGACAATACTGCCTCAACACAACATATTGGACTAGGCAAGCTTATGCTTAGCAAAGCAGAAGAGATAACAAAACAAAATAAAATCAACAAACTTTCTATTATCTCCGGGATAGGTGTCAGAGAATATTACAAAAACCTTGGTTATCATTTAGAAGGTTTTTACATGGTTAAAGATTTAAAATAAGATAATAACTTTGTCTTTTCTAAAAAAAGTCAATTTATTTTTTCTTTGGTTTCTTTATTTTAAGAAATCTTAAAGCAATAAACAATCCAACAACTAACACTACAAATATTATTACTACAATTCCAAGGGTGCTACTTACAAATTCCCCAGCACCTGTAACAAAACCAGTAAGGAAGTTAAAGAAACCTTGTTGACTGGAAGTTTCTTTTTCTTTGTTTAAGTCTTCGATAGAAGAAACTTCGTCAGAAGAGTCATCTGCATTATTGTTTGAAGAAGTTGAAAGACTAACAGATCCGCTACTTCTACTAGAACCCCCGCCACTACCTCCACCTGAACTTCCACCACTACTTCCAATGTCTAAAATCTCTTTGCCCTGAAGGTTAGAAACAAAAAGATTTGCATCCTGCCAAATATACTCTCTCAGATAATTCTTAGTGCTATCCTGAAATTGTCTAGCATATTCATCATAAACTTTTTTTGTAGTTGTTTTGTAATCAACCTGTTTTATCGGGCTTTCCTCTTTTTATTTATTTCGCCTATCTGTCAAGAATTGTGAAAACAAAATGCCCCGACCGAGATTCGAACTCGGGTCACCGCCGTGAAAGGGCGGCATTCTTGGCCTCTGAACTATCGGGGCGTTTATCACTGATAAAATCTCTTAAACCAGTATAAAAAATTGACTAAAACTCTTTTTAAATATTCACTTTTATTGTTGGTTTAAAAAAGCAGAAACTAAATGAGCCTACACGGATTTGAACCGTGGACCCCCGCCTCTCTTAGATTCTCTTGTTTAGATTCCATGAGAGATACAATCCTATTGGACTGCAATCATATAAGAGCGGTGCTCTAACCAGGCTGAGCTATAGGCTCGTATAATTTACAAAGATTAACGATTTAAAAAGCTATTTCTAACGAAAAACAAAAAATAAAACTTAATTAGAATCTCCAAAGTAAATTTTCTTAAAACCTTCAATTTTTGTAATTCTGGAAATAACTCGCTTAATTGCAGTTATATCTTTAGGGAACAAGGTGAAAATAGACTGAATTGTGCCTGGACAAACCAATTTAGCCTTTGCTTCTTTTATAACAAACTTTTCACTTATAAGTATATTCAAAAGTTCAGCTAAAACTCCTGAACGTTCGCGAGTTTCAATGTTCATAACAAAAATAGAATCTGGCTTGTCTTTCCAAAAGATAGGAATCAAGTTTTTAGCATTCTCTAAAATCTTAGTGCATTCTTTGTCATGAACACTTATTTTCTTGAATGACTTTTCAACTCCAACCAGCTCTTTATCTGGAAGAGGGGAACAGCATTTTGCAAAACTCAATTCACTATCTGGAAAATCATCTGAGTAAACCAAAGGATCGCACTTCTCTTTCTGTTCTTTTTTAATGTAAATTCTTGGGGATACTCCTAAGTTTTCATGCCTCTTAATTTCTTTTCTTATATTATCAATAGCTTTCCTAGAAACAACAAAATTCAACCATTCTCTTCTTGGACGCTGATTTTTATTGGTAATAATCTCTATAATGTCTCCCTGTGAAAGTTTTGTTTTAAGTGATGAAAATTTATTGTTAACTCTTCCTGCAACAGCTTTGTTTCCTAAGTCATCATGAACCTGGTAAGCGAAATCTAAAACAGTAGACTCTTTTGGCAAGCTGATTAAATCTCCTTTAGGGGTATAACAATAAATTCTTTCTCCGAACAAATCAACCTTAATTGTTTTCAAAACTTCTTCATCTTTTTTATTTAGTTGCAAATCAATAACAGATTTCAACCAACCAATTTTTCTCTCAAAATCAGAATCAGTCGCAGTTTGTTTGTAAGACCAGTGAGCAGCAACTCCCTCTTCTGCATCTTCATTCATTTCTTTTGTTCGAATCTGAACTTCCAACATTTTTTCTTGAAATTTAATAGTTACATGAAGCGACTGATAACCATTGATTTTGGGATTTCTAATATAATCCTTGAATGTTCCATCCAAAGATTCATATTTTTCCAAAAGAATACCTAAAATGGTGTAACATTCCTCTTTAGTGCCAACAATGACTCTAATTCCAAAAAAATCTCTTTGCTCTTCTAAACATCTTCCTTTATCAAGTGTTTTTTTGTAAATACTGTAGATGCTTTTTTCTCTTCCTTTAATTTGAAATTCAGGGACAGTTCCTTTGATATTTCTTGAAATTTCTTTAATTGCTTTTCCAAGGAAATTCTCTCTTTGAGGTTTGAATTTGCTAATAAACTCCTCAATTCTTTGATATTCTTCTGGCTCGATTTCTTTTAAGGCTCTATCCTCCAAACCTCTTTTTATTTTTTCTAACCCTAATCTTCCTGCAAGAGGCGCGTAAACCTCAAAGACCTCTTTGATAATCTTTTCTTTTTGCTCTTTTGGAAGAACGCTAACTGTACGAAGATTATCTAACTTAGATGCCAATTTAATGAAGATAATTCGCATATCTGAGAATGTTAAAAGAAGAATTTTTCTCAAAACTTCACCCTGCGTAAATTTATTCTTCTTTTCTACCTCATTTATTGATTCTTGCGCAAAAACTAAGTCTGCAATTTCTTTTCCAAACTCTTTTTCAACTTCTTCATATTTAGCATAACTTTCAATTTTTGACAAAAGTCCTGCAACCACAACCTCTGCAAAGAGTTTATTTTCCACTAGAATTCTTCCAATCTCAAGATTATGATCGATTTGATTTTCCCCGGAAAGCCTTTTTGCTTGCTTCAAGTATTTTTCCGCAAATTCCTTGGCTCTTCTAAACAAGTCTATGTCTTTTTTCAAATAGCCTTGCTTTTTACAAAGTCCAGCAAATTGAACCCAGTTAGAAACCATATTTTTACTACGTTAGTGAGTTTTAAAAGATATTGTTAACCCTGATAAGTTAAAATTTATTTGAACTTATCCAATTGTTTTTCTTGCTTGGAAAGCAAAGCTTCTTTGGTTTTCAAATCATCCATTTTACTTTCCAACTGCTTCTGCATCAATTCATAAACTCGAGAAAGCTCTTTTGCCGGCTTAGAATTCTTTGATTTTTTTGAGATCTTCTTTTTTTTGTCCTTATCAAATTTTTTTGAAGCTTTTTTCTTAATCTGCTTTTTCAAGACCTTGTTTGCCTTTTTTGGGGATTCTTGAGCCGCTTGAATTTCAATTCTCTTTAACTGTTCAACCTTCTCTTCCAGCTCTTTTTTCAAGTTCACAAGCTTTTCATCAAAAACATCCTGAATTTCTCGGTTTCTTCCTCCAATTCCCAAACCAGAAGCATATTTTAGAGAATACAAATCTTGCTTTATTGCTTGAAAAGAATTTCTGAGTTTTCTATCAATTACACTGAATTCAGCCTCAATTTTTTTGTCAATGTAATCTTTAATCTCTTGTTGCTTTTCTTGTTCAGACCTAATCAATTTTCTTCCTGCTTCCATTTTTGTATCAGAGCTTATAATTGTTTAATCCAATTTCTCTTTAAAAAGAAATCTGTACTAGAAAATCTAGTCTAAGAAATAATTGAATTGATATTAGGGATTCAAGTTATAACAAACTATAAAAATCGCTTAGATATCATAAAAGTATGCCGGAAAAAGACAACTCTAAAAAAGATGAATTATTAATTGAAGCAAAGAATTTTTTTAATTTTTACAAAAAAGAAGTTGGAGAAACTCTGAAAAAAGGAAATAATGTTATTGTAATAGACTTCATGAAACTTATGGAGTTTTCCAATGTACTCTCTGAAGAAGTTTTAGCTAAACCCGAAGAAACATTGGAATTAATTGAAACAGCTATTGAAGAATCTGGACTTGTAAAAAAACCTAGAGTAAGACTTGCAAATCTTCCTGAAACTCATCAAGTTAAAGTTAGAGATTTGCGTTCCAAGCATCTTGACCAACTTTTAGTTTTAGAGGGAATTATTCGTCAAGCTTCTGATGTTAGGCCTCAAGTAATAAATGCTAAATTTGAATGTCCTAGCTGTGGAACAGTTATTTCTGTTATGCAATTAGAAAAAAAATTCCGTGAACCAACAAGATGTTCTTGCGGAAGGCGTGGAGGATTCACTCTTATTTCCAAAGAGATGGTTGATACTCAAAGACTTGTAATTGAAGAAGCTCCTGAATCTCTTTCTGGGGGGGAGCAGCCAAAAAGATTAAACATTTTTGTTAAAGAAGACTTGGTTGAACCGAGAATGGAAGAGAAAACAACCCCTGGAAGTAGAATTCGCGCGATTGGAGTTTTAAAAGAAGTTCCTGTTCCCTTGCAAAGCGGAGGAATCCAAACAAGATTCGAACTTGCACTTGAAGCAAATAATATTATTCCCCTGGAAGAAACTTTTGAAGACTTAGACATTTCCGAAGAAGATGAACGCCAGATTATTGAACTTTCACAAGATCCTGAAATTTTCGAAACACTTTCCAGAAGCATTGTTCCTGGTGTGTGGGGCTATCAAGAAATAAAAAAAGCTTTGATTTTGCAATTATTTAGTGGAGTAAGAAAAGTTTATCCTGACGGACAAAAGAAAAGGGGGGACATTCACATCCTGCTTATTGGTGATCCCGGTGTTGCAAAATCTGTTACACTTAATTTCATTGCAGATATTTCTCCAAAAGGAAGGTATGTTGTAGGTAAAAGCGCATCTGGTGCAGGACTTACTGCAACTGTTGTTAGAGATGAATATTTGAGAGGTTGGAGCCTGGAAGCAGGAGCAATGGTTTTAGCAAATAAAGGTATTGTTTGTATTGATGAATTAGAAAAAATGGATCCTCAAGATAGAAGTGCCATGCACGAAGCTATGGAGCAGCAAACTATTACCATCTCCAAGGCAAATGTTCAGGCAACCCTTCGTAGTGAAACATCTGTTCTTGCAGCAGCAAACCCTAAATTTGGTAGATTTGACCCTTATCAGCCGGTACCTCAACAAATTGATTTGCCTCCAACATTAATTAACAGATTTGACATTATTTTCCCCTTAAGAGATTTACCGGATAAAGAAAAAGATAGAAAAATCGCGGCTCATGTTTTAGATGAGCACACTAGAGATGAAGATTCAATGGGTGCTTTAATTCCTAGAGATTTGCTAAGAAAATATATTGCTTATGCTAAACAAAGAGTTAAACCAAAATTGAACAAAGAAGCAAAAAAAGAAATTGAAAAATTTTATGTGGATTTAAGAAATGCTCCTGTTTCTGGAGATGACCCTACAAGAAGTATTCCTATTTCTGCAAGACAGCTTGAAGCTCTTATTAGAATGACCGAAGCAGCTGCAAAATTAAGATTAAGCCCTGTTGCAGGAAAAGAAGACACAGAAAAAGCAATTGGGTTGATGAAATACTATTTAATGCAAGTTGGAAGAGACCCTGAATCAAATACTTTTGATATCGATAGAATCAGCGGTAGAATAACTTCCTCTCAAAGAAATAAAATTTTTGTTGTCAGAGATTTGATTGATAAACTTGAAGACGAAATAGGGCAATTAATCCCCATTGAAGAAATTGAAAAAGCTATGCAAGGAAAATTAAGCCAATCTGAAATTGAAGACGCACTAACTGAACTTGAAAAAAATAGTATTATTTTCCGTCCAAAAAATGGATATGTGCAAAGAATGAAATGATTTTCATTTTTGCGAGAAAATTTTGTAATAAAAAGAGTAAACAAATAAATAAAAAGGGATAAATCAACAAAAACTAACATGACAGATGAACAGTTCAAAAGAAATATTGCATACAAATTCAGAATCGGAGATTTACTTTTAGGGAAGCCTCACACTGAAAATGAAAAATTCTTGTTTCTGGAGTTAGGAGACAAAAGAATTGTGAGAGTGAACGTTGTTGGGAATATTGTTGATAAATACGACAGCTCTGGAGAGAAAAAATACTCTTTCATAACTGTTGATGACGGTTCAGGACAAATAAAACTTAAATCTTTTGGAGATGATGTTCAAAAATTAGAAAATTTAAATCAAGGGCAAACAGTAGTAATAATTGGAGTTTTAAGATACTTCAACAATGAAACATATATTTCTCCAGAGATAGTTAAACTTACAGAACCTGCTTATCTTTTAATTAGAAAGCTTGAACTAGAAAAAGAAAGAAAAGTTCCACTGACAAACGGAGACAGGGAGCAAATTAAAGCAATTCGCGACCAAATTCTTGATTCAATAAAAAATTCAGAGGATGATGGGGGAATTTACATTGACACAATTATAATGAATCATCGAGATGCTCCCGCAGATTTAATCAATCAAGAAATTCAAAGATTACTTGAAGAAGGGATAATCTTTGAACCTCGCCCGGGAAAAGTTAGATGGTTGGGATAAATTCTATTTTTTATTTATCTTGCAGAATTATTTTTTAAGCGCAATGCACCAAGCTTTTTCTTTATCAAATCTTTCATCACATTTCCAAATTCTTTTAAAATAATTTATTGAATATTTGTGATCTTCTCCAAACCAAGGATCAAAAAAATAAATATTCTTCATTCCTACTTTTTTCAGAACAGAATAATGATCCACGTTTTCTTCGGGGATAAAATAACAAACAATAATCGCATAACCCTTTCTTTGAAAAGTTTTTAAATCTCTTATTTTCGAATTATTCTTGATAATATACTCTAATTCCAAAAGTTTTACCCCTGAAATAAAATTATTTATCCTTGTTCCATTTTTAGAGTTAGTCTTCAAAATCTTAGAAAGTTGTTTTTCCGATTTTGAAAATCCAAAAAAGCTTAGTGCCATCTTAAGTGAAGAGGGCCCACAGGTGTAGTCTGTGGTCTGGGGGAAATATTCTATTTTTCTTTTATTTTTTATCTTATTTTTCAAGACTCTTGTTTTATTTTTCATTTTTTGATTGAAATTTTCAATTTTTCTGAAAATTTTCCATGAAACAATCATTCAAAACCCTTATAAATTGATTGCTTTTCTAGTTTTTATGGTAAGTTATGAAGAATTACTCGAAGAAGCTTATTCTAAAGTTAAAAAAGCTGAAACATCCGGAGAAAGATTTGAAACTCCGAAAGCTGAAGTTTTTTCAGAAGGAAAGAAAACGATTCTTACGAACTTTGTTCAAATTTCTTCTCACTTAAGAAGACAGCCGGAACATTTTCAAAAATTCTTGCTTAAAGAACTCGCAGCATCTGGGCAAAAAGAGGGAGACAGACTTTCAATGAATATCAAAATCCCAATTCTAAGAATTAATCAAAAAATTGAAGAATACGTGAAAGAATATGTTTTGTGCAAAGAATGCAAAAAACCAGACACAGAGCTTGTCAAAGAAGATCGATTGGTATTTGTTAATTGTTTAGCCTGTGGGGCAAGACATGCTGTAACGAAAGTATAAAAACCCTGTAAATTAAATAAAGTACTAATATTCCAAAATATTGAAATATAAATCAAATAGGAGGTAAAAATGAAACTTGAAGGAAGATGCATGAAGTGTAAAGAGGCAAGAGAAATGAAAGATGTTAAGATTGAAAAGACAACTAGAGGAACTTTCATGGCAAGAGGAACCTGCGTAAAGTGTGGAACCAGAATGGTAAAAATCTTGTCTGCTGACCAAGCTAAACAATTAGGTAAATAAAAAGGATATCTGCTATAAAATGCAAGTAAGAATTATTAAGTCCTACCGAGACATTGTTGTTATTTGTGATTCTAATCTAATTGGAAAAAAATTTGAAGAAGGAAAATTTCAAATTGAGATAAAAGAAAATTTTTTTAGAGGTGAAGAAAAGACAGAGGAAGAAGCTACAAAAATAATCCAAATGATGCATCTGAATGATTCTAGCTTTAACATCGCTGGCAAAGAATCAGTAGCTCTCGCTTTGAAGTTAGGAATTATTTCTGAAGAAAGTGTAAAAACAATTCAAGATGTTCCTTTCTCCTTGATTTTAGGTTAATTTTATCCTACTTCTTTCTCATCCTTAGTTTTATAAACACTGTTTTAATTATTTTAACATGGCTCAAAAAGAACCTGAAGAAGATTATTTTCCTGAAATGAAAGATGAAGAATCTGAAGAAGACGAAGAGGAAGAAGAATCTGAAGAATTGGAACAGGAAAACTCAGAAGGAGTTGTAACCAGAGCTCCGCTTCCAAGAGGTGAAGAAGTAATTGGAAGAATTGAACAAAGACTTGGGGGAAACAAGATGATGGTTAACTGCACAGACGGAAAAGCTAGAAATTGCCGAGTTCCAGGAAGATTAAGAAAAAAGCTTTGGCTTCGCCCAGGAGACGTTGTGATTGTTGAACCTTGGGAACTTGACAAAAACAAAGGAGATGTAATCCTTAAATACAAACCAAACCAGGTGGAATGGCTAAAATCCAAAGGGCACCTTAAGTTTGAAGAGTAATAACTAAATAAAATTGAATTACAAAACAAAATGGAAGTAATTTATTCTGAAAGATCTATTAAAATTTTAAAAAACAAAGAACTGCTTGAAAAATCCTTGAACATAGAAATAACACACAGAGGGAGGGAATTTTATCTTAAGGGAAGCGCGGATGATGAATTTTTTGCAAGACAAGTGATTGAAGCAATTAATTTTGGATTTCCTGTTGAAGAAGCCCTTTCGATTGTTGAAAAAGATTTTTTGTTTGAAATTTTAAACATTAAAGATTACACTAAAAGAAAAGATTTGAACACAGTTCGTTCAAGAATAATCGGAAAAGAAGGAAAAGCCCTAGAGGTTTTAACTCAACTAACACAAAGTTTCATTCAGGTAAAAAACAACCAAGTTGGAATAATCGGAGACCCAGAGTATATGAAAACCACTCAAGAAGCAATCATTGGAATCATTAGAGGGGCAAAGCATTCGAATGTTTATAGCTATTTAGAAAAACACCGTCCAGAGCCATTTGTAGATTTAGGATTAAAAGAAAGTTTCAAGAAAAAAGCAAAGAAAGAAGTCTAAATAAGATAAACCAATTTAGATAATTCAATTAAACAAAAACTAATAAACCTCTTTTTTGTAATCTCTCTAATGAGGGGAAAACTAATTGTTCTGGAAGGCACAGATGGATGCGGAAAAGGCACTCAAACTCAGCTTCTTATTGAATATCTAAAAAAACAAGGACTGGATGTAGAAAAGCTAGATTTTCCAAACTATAAAAGTCCTGGAGCATATTTTGTCGAACAATATCTTAACGGAGAGTACGGCTCTGCAAAAGAGGTTTCAGCAAAAAAAGCTTCTTTGTTCTTTGCACTAGACAGATTTGATAAAAGAAAAGAAATCACAAAATCTCTTGAACAAGGGAAAATTCTTATCTCAAACAGGTATGTTTCTTCGAATGCCGGACATCAAGGAGGTAAAATAAGAGACCCAAAAGAAAGACAAAATCTTTTAGACTGGCTTTATGATCTGGAATATGAAATTTTAGAGTTGCCTAAACCAGATTTCCAGATTTACTTACATATTCCTTATGACATTGCTCAAAAATTAGTGGACAACAAAAGTGAAAAAGAGAGGGAATACGCTAAGGGAAAGAAAAGAGATATTCATGAAGAAGACAAAGAGCATTTAAAAAATGCTGAAGAAAGTTATAATTATCTTGTTGAAAACGAGTCTAACTGGGAAAAAGTGGAATGCATGAAAGATGATACTCTCTTAAGCGTTGAGGAGATCCATCAGAAGATTATCCATTTAAGTCCTATTGAAAAGATTGTCGCAGAATTCTCTGCTATTTCTGAATAAAAAGCCTGAAACAGGCATAAGGTTAAGTTTAAATATCATTTTAATTTTGAATTTTCATGTCCGAGTAGCTCAGTCGGTAGAGCGCATGGCTGTTAACCATGAAGTCGAAGGTTCGAGTCCTCCCTCGGACGTTTTCTTTTTAAATAATGTAAATGTAGGATAATTACAATAAATGTAAAATGAAATTAAACCTATCTAAAAAAAAGCCAAAGGTTCTTCTCGCAATGTCGGGAGGGGTAGACAGCAGTGTAGCTGCGCTTATTCTTAAAAGACAAGGATATGAAATTGTGGGTGCTTTTATGAAAAACTGGAGCGACACTAAAAATGACATTGGAGAATGCAAATGGCGTGATGAAAGAGCAATGGCTTTGAAAATTGCTAGCATGTTGGATATTCCATTAATCACTCTAGACTTTGAAAAACAATACAAAAATCAAGTTGTAAAAAAAATGTTTCAAGATTACAAAAAAGGAATAACTCCAAACCCAGATGTTGATTGCAATCAAAAAATAAAATTCCCTCTTTTAATCAAAGAAGCTAAAAGAATTGGTGCAAAATATGTTGTAACAGGGCATTATGCAAGAATCAAAAAAACAAGAAAAGGCTATGAAATGTTAAGAGCAAAAGATGAATCCAAAGATCAGTCTTATTTTCTTTATCGCCTTTCTCAAGATGATTTAAAAAATTCTTTTTTTCCAATTGGCAATTACACTAAAAAACAGATTAGAAAAATTGCTGAAAAAAATAATCTTCCAAATTACAATAAAAAATCCACAGTTGGAATTTGCTTTATTGGAAAAGTCAATCTAAAAGATTTCTTGCAAAAAAAGATTCGCCCGAAAAAAGGAAAAATGTTAAACCCAGAAGGAAAAATTGTAGGAGAACATGATGGAATTTATTATTACACTTTAGGGCAAAGAATAGGGCCTAGATTTGGAATTGAAGTTCAACGTGGAAAAGGGCAAGAATTAAAGAAATGGTATGTTGCAAAAAAAGATGTTAAAACAAATACCTTAGTTGTTGCACCGGAAGGGCACCCTCTTCTTTACAAAAAAGAAATAGTTCTCAAAGAACCACGCTGGATTTTAAATTCTCCAAGAAACAATCAAAGGGTTTTAGCTAGAATTCGCCAGGTAGGAGAGCTTCTTCCAGCAAAGATTCAAATAAAAAAAGGGTTATTTAGGGTTACCTTGAATAAAGCAATAACAGGGGTTTCAGAAGGGCAAGCAATTGTTCTTTATTCTGGAAAAACAGTTCTCGGTGGCGGAGTTATTAGTTTTAATTAAAAGATATAATTAGGTTATAAAAATCCTTAAATAAGGTGATTTCTCTGTTTTAATATGAAATCTTTTCGAGAAACATTTCCCGATAAACCTTCCGGCAGTTTAGAAGAAAGATTGGCTACAGCTCATCTTTATTCTGCTAAGTATTTTTCTGATGAAGATTTTGTAGATAAACGAGTGGAAATTTTCAGATTTTCTGAAAACCGAGAAAAAGAAAAAGTTCAAACAGGATATTTGATTGTAAAGGTATCTTATAATGGAGAAAATGAAGTAGAATTTTGTGATAGTTGCCCAATACACAAAAAAGAAACAATACAAAAACTAGCTCAATATCTTCCTGAAGAAATTTTAAACGCTGAACTTGGAAAACCTTCAAAAGAAAAGTATAATTTTCCCATTTCCTCAATAGGAATCTACTCTGAAGAAGAAGGAAAAATATTCAGAACATATTATTTTCAAGATGGAACAATCAGAAGGCAAGAAACTATCATTGAAAAAATACTCCCTAAAGAGGAACTGCCTGAAGAGAGAATTGAATCAAAAGTATTAGAATCTATGTTAAGAGCTAGACAAGAACCACATCCTACAGATACTTCCAAGAAATGCCCAGACAAAACTTATCCTCCAAAAACAATTCCAAAAGAGAAATTTAACGTCACCACTCAGATAAATCCTTCAAAATATTCTCAAGACTTATCTGATAAAGGTCCAACAATTGACACTCCAAAGAGCCAAGATGAGGATTAATTTAAAATGAAAAAGTCAGGAACACTTCTATACCCGAATAAAAGCAAAATAATTAATACAGCAGGAGTAAGAGTTAACTGGACATACTTAGAATGCTACAAAACCGATAATGAAGAGATTAGAACCATTGAAGTTTCAGAGAGAGAATACGGAAATTCAGGATTAAGAGAATATTATGTTCTAGAAAGAAAAGATTCCCTTCTACACCCAGAAGAGTCTACAATAAACTCGATATTTATTTCTCATGTAGATGAAAAAACAACTAGGAAAAACTTAGAGGCTTACCTCCCAAAAAATGTGCTTGAAAAAGTTTTAAGAAAATAACCTTCTAATCAAAAATATTAAATATTGCCTTTGGCATTAAGTTCTATGAAAATTCTTAAAGAAATTTTTTATGAAGAAAATCAAGAAGAAAGAAATCCTCTTAAAGTAAAAATTTCTTCGTTATATTCTCGCTTAATGGAAAATGATAAAGGAGAAATTGAAACTCTGGATTTTTTAAAAAAAGAATATCCCTTAGCAGGAATAAGTGAGTATTATTTATTTAACCTGAATCATGCTAATATGGGAAAAGATTTTGCACCTGTTGAAGGATTCTTTTTTTATGGAAACACAACAGAAGCAAGAAAACATTTTTCCGGTCTTTTGCCTGAAAAAGTACTTGACGCGGAGTTTGGAAATGAAAATCAAGATAATCTTCCATTAACTGCTTGGAAAGATTACGATGCAGAAGAACCCTGAATAATTTTATAAACATCTTTCTCTTTAGTTAAATATGGATTTAGACAAGGCAATTCAATCAAGAAAGAGTGTGAGAGAATTTTCTAAAAGAAAACCTGATTGGAGAGCAATTATTGAATGCGTGAATGCTGCTCGTTTCGCTCCTTCTGCAGGAAATAATTTTGAAATGAAATTTATTGTTTTAAAAAATCCAAATAAAATAAACAGCGTTGCCCAGTCTTGTCATCAACTTTTTGTTGCCCAAGCTCATTATGTTATTGTCGCGATTTCAGACCCTTCCAGATTAATAAATGAATTTGGAGAAGAATCAGGGCAGATTTATTGCAGACAACAAGCAGGAGCAGCAATACAGAATATTTTATTGAAAGCGCAAGACTTGGGCCTTTCCACTTGCTGGGTTGGACTTTTTGAAGAGCATGAAATCAAAGTTGAACTTAATATCCCTAACAAAATGCAAGTTGAAGCGGTTATTCCAATTGGATATGAAATGAAAAAGCGCGCACCAAAAAACAAAATTCCCTTAGAGAATGTAATCCGATTTGATGATTTCAAAACAAAAAAGATTAATGATTTCAAAAAACATGAAAGCTAATTCAAAAAACAAGAGTAAAAAAGAAACTTTTAAAGAAATAATCTTAATTCTTTTATTCAGTGTATTACTTTTATTTTTAATTGAATCTACAAAATGGCTCCCAGGAATTAGTTTTAGAATTTTCATTCATCTAAAAAATTGCTTTGTTGAAGGAAGTGAAACCTGCTTCTTTATTGTAAATGCTCTCTCTATAATTCTTACAATCTTGACAGAATTCGCATTTATAATCGTTCCAGGAGTTGTTTTGACAGGATTACTTATCAAAGAAAAAATAAAGAAAAAGAAACTTTCAAAGATAGACTCTTCTTTAAAAATTGCAGCATGTATTGCGTTTGTTGCACAAGTCTTAATTGAAAGAATTTCCTTCCTTTAAATCTAAACTAGTGAACAACATTTCTTGATTAATTAAAAATTATTAAAAAAATAAATCCCGGGAAAACCCCGGGGGTTAAAAAATAAAAAAGTGGAATTAAGCTTGAATTTATCTCCAAACTTCTATCCCTAAATCAGACATTTCCTTTGAAGGCCTTGAAACTGTTTCTGGTCTTTCTTTACCTAAAACGTAAGGGGACTTAACACCAGTCATAATTGTAATGACTCGTACTTTTCCCTGGAACTCTTTGTTAATTCTAGCTCCAATAATTACGTTTGCTTCTGCACTAAGGTTTTCAGAAACAATTCTACCGACATTGTCGAATTCTTCAAGCTTAAGGTCTGGTCCGCAAGTAACGTGTATTAAAGCACCAGTAGCACCTTTGTAATCCACATCAAGTAGAGGATTTGTAAGTGCTTGTTGTACTGCTTCAGCTACTCTGTGTGAGGAAGAGTCACTTTCACCAACACCTATAACTGCAACTCCACCATCTTTCATAATTGCGGAAACATCTGCGTAGTCCAGGTTAATCAAACTTGGAAGAGTAATTGTTTCAACAATACCCTTTACCATGACACTGATCAACTCGTTTGCTACAGCGAATGCTTGTTCAAGTGGCAACTGTCCTGCAATATCTACAAGTCTATTGTTATCAATAACAATAGTGGTATCAGTTACCTCTCTTAACTCTTGCAATCCGAATTCTGCTTTGTCGATTCTTGCTTTTTCTGAATCGAAAGGCATTGTAACAACTCCAATAACTACTGCGCCTGTTTCTTTAGCTAACTGAGCTACAACTGGTGCTGCTCCGGTTCCTGTTCCACCGCCCATACCTGCAACAACAAAAATCATATCTGCCCCAGAAACAGCCTTCTTAAGGTCAACGATTGCTTCTTTTGCAGCTTCTCTTGCTTTTTGAGGTATTCCGCCTGCTCCAAGTCCTCTAGTTAACTCTTTTCCAATAAGAATCTTTTCATCTGCTTTGGTAACACTAAGGTGCAATGCATCTGTGTTTGCCCCATAAACAGTTGCCCCATTGATTCCCTTGTTGAAAAGCCAGGTTATAGCGTTACATCCACATCCACCTACTCCAATAACCTTAATGTTTGCCTTTCCAGCTTTTAAGTCATCAAAGTTGATTCCATGTGTTGAAGCATTGTCTACAGCCTCTTTTGCAAAGTTTAGTACCATTTTTTACCTCCTGTGTTATTTAATTGGTTAGTCGTCGAGATATTCTGCGAAAGTTTTAAATACTTCGCATACCTGCGACTAATTAGAAAGAGAAAAACACCTACACCTGTTAATTTATTCAAACCGCCAAGCCGAATAAATTAATAAAAACAAATACTATTTCTTTAAAAATATTTTTATTCTTCAGAAGGTAGTTAAATTCAGAATTATTAAAGAATTTTTGAGCTAATTCCCTGTTTTTTACATTGATTTACAAACTCTTCAGCGTCGTTTTTTGTTGCAATTATACTTCCATAATGAATTGGAATTCCTAAACTTGGTTTTATTATTCTAGCAGCTTCAACAGCTTCATCAACATTCATTGTAAATCTTCCTCCAATAGGAAGCAAGGCAATAAACTCATTTCCATTTCTTTTATACCCTGTAAGCTTTTGCATTTCTGGAATTAAATCGGTATCTCCTGCATGATAAATTATTACTTCCCCAATCTTTATCACATAACCAAACCAAGCCTCGCTTTTTGGATGAAAAGATTTATCAGAATTATAGGCAGGAACACTTAAAATTTTGATTGTGTGAAAATCAAGTTCATTTCCTAGTTCAATAACCTGAATTTTCAAAGGAGTTTTAATTCTTGTAATTTTACTTTGACAGTCTGCGCTGATTACCACATGAGAATTTTGTTTTATTATTTTTTCAATATCTGCAGTGCTGCAATGATCCGGATGACTGTGTGTAATCAAAATAAAATCAGCTTTTTCAGAATTATCTTTTATTTCATAAGGATCAATGTAAATAATTTTTTTATCTGGTGTTTTAATTTTAACACTAGAATGACCTAACCAATTTATCTCGACCTCTTTAATTAACATGCCTTTCAAAAATCAAGTTTATTTTTAAATGTTTATGGAAAAAATCAGAAATTAAAAGAGTTTTCCAAGAGTGTACCCAAATCCGTATCCCACTGCGGCTGAACCTGCTCCTTTTACTGCGCCAGAAAACATATTTTCTAAAACATTGCCAGAAACTTCTCTAGATTCGTCTCTCTTAGAATCTGTGCTATCAACTTTCTTGGTGACTCCCCTTATGGCCCCTGCTAAAGAATGAATCACTGCCGGAGTATATTTCAAAGAAGTTTCTAAATCTTCAGGTTTAAAAGGAATATTTTTTGCATTGCAATATCCTACAATCATTCCACAAATTGCCCCGACACCCATTAAGTAAGCATCTTCTGGGTAGAATAATTTTATATCTTTATTTGTCATGAGAAAGCGATAAAATACGTGTTTATAAAATTTGCTTTTTCTTATTTTTTAAATCAACTTCTCAAAGCTTCTTGCTATTTGAAGCATTTTTTCATCTTGCATTTCATCACAAATAATTTGCATTCCAACTGGAATTTGATCCAGTTCACCAATAGGCATTGTAATTGCACAATTTCCCGCTAAATTAGAAGGAACAGTTAAAGCATCATACTCATACATTTCTTGAACAGAAATTTTTTCTCCGATTTTATGAGGAAGCTTAGGTGTTGTTGGGCAAATAATGCAATCAACATCTTTGAATGCCTTAGAGAATTCTTGCTTAATCATTTCTCTTACTTTCAAAGCAGTGTAATAATATCTTCCTTTTTGCTCTTCTTTGGAAATCTCAGCTCCACCAAGAATTCTTCTTAAAACTTCTTCGCCTGCAGAATCTTCAATTTTTTTTCCATATCTTCTTCCATCAAATCTACGAGTTGCAGAGAAAAATTCAACATAAACTAAAGGGTAATAGGTGTCAATTGCAACATCCATATCTTTTATTTTAATATCCTTAACTTGCCAGTTTTGTTTTTTAGCAATTTGCTGAACTTTTTCTTTGATTAATTTCGAGATTCTTTCGTCTTTGATTTTGAAATCTAAAATCCCAATTTTCAATTCTTTTGGGATCTGTTCAATTTTTTTCATATCAAATTTCTTTGTTTGCTTACAAATAGAATCTTTTTCATCTTGTCCCCTCATTACATCTAAAAGAATAGCTACATCAGAAACATTTTTTGCAAAAGGCCCGATTTGATCTAAGCTCATTGCTAAATCAATTAATCCGTATCTGGAAACAGTTGCGTAAGTTGGCTTTATTCCGACAACTCCGCAGTTTGAAGCAGGAACTCTGATGCTTCCACCTGTATCGCTTCCTAAAGACATATCGCAAAATCCAGCTGCGACAGAACAAGCACTTCCGCTTGAACTTCCTCCTGGAATAAGCAAGGGATTTACTGGATTTCTAGCGGGCCCAAAAGCAGAAGTTTCTCCAGAACTACCGCAGGCAAATTCATCCATATTTGCCATTCCAATAATTAATCCATCTTCTGCAAGAATTTTTTCAATTACAGTTGCATTGTAAGGAGCATAATAATCTTCAAGGGTTTTCGAGGCACAAGAAATCTTTAGCCCTTTCACATTAATATTAGACTTAATAGCGACAATTTTTCCAGCAAGTCTGCCTGCTTTTCCTTTCTTGATCTTTTCATCAATCTTTTTTGCTTCTTCAACAAGTTCTTTTTCATCTCTTAACTGAATAAATGAATTAATTTTTTTTTCATCTTTCTTAATTTTTTCTAAGCACTCTTTCAAATGTTCTACAACTACCATTTTTTCTTCTCCGCAACAATAAAATCATTGTTCTTTTCTTTAGCATTCTTGAACATTAATTTTTGAAATTCAGAGTTGTCTTGAATATCTGTTTTCACAGAATCTTTTTCTTCTTCCCTATCGCAAGCACCTCGGATTATTTCTGGTTCTTGCTCTAAGCTCCCAACAGAACTAATTTTTTTAGAGAAAGATTCTATTAGCTGCTTGATCCGCTTTCTGCCTTCTTCGCCGAAAATGTCTTGTTTTGAATCTGAGCTCATGATAAAAACAACAAGGATGAGCTATTTAAAAATCTAAGGATTTCTTTTAAAAAATAAAAAGAAAAAATAAAACAAAAGAGGATTTAGTAGTCGTCGTCTCCGTCGGAGTCGTAGTCGTCTTCGTCTTCGTCTTCTTCGTCTTCAAATTCTTCTTCGTCTTCTTCGTATTTTGCCATTTTAGTTTTTTCCAGCCTGTAAAGGCTCGCATAATTTAACACTCGCCTTTTTTAAAGTTAACTATTCCCTAAAAAGTTAAACAAATCGCGGGAAAAGATATTTAAAATAACTTAAAAAGAGAAAATTAAGGTACAAGTCTATCTCTATCTCTTGGAAATAAAACAGCTTCTCTTATATTGTCTAATTCCAATAAAGTTGTTGTAAGCCTTTCTAATCCAATGCTCCATCCTGCGTGAGGTGGTGCTCCATATCTAAACGAATCAATGTAGGCTTTGAAACTTTCAGGTTTAAGTCCTTTCTTCTTCAACATTGCTTCTAATAATTCTGGAATGTGAATTCTTTGCCCACCAGAAGTTATTTCCACTCCCTTGTACAAGCAATCAAAACCTTCTGTTTCTTTTGCTTCAGGATCAGCATTTTTTCTCATGATATAAAATCCTCTTAAATGAGTTGGCCAAGAGTGAACAAAAACCATATCTCCAGGATACATATCGCAAAGCTTTTTTTCTTGGTCAGGAGTTAAATCTTCACCAGGTTTAACTTTTAATTTTTCCATTGCTTCATTGTAACTTAAATAAACCGCTTTAGGAACCTTCAATTTCAAGCCAAGAACTTCTAAATCCTTTGCATTTTTTTCAATTACAGTTTTAACCATGTCTTTAACAGCTTCTTCTTCATATTTCATAATTGTAAACTGGTCAGCAAAAGCAACTTCAATATCCATTTGCCTGCATTCATTTAAGTGTCTTGGAGTATTGTGCTTCTCTGCTCTCCAAACAGGAGTTATTGTCACAACTTTTTCAGCAGCGCAAGCAATCATTTGTTTGTAAAGTTGAGGTGATTGAGCAAGATAAGCTTTTTTCTCAAAATATTGAACAGGGAATAATTCTGTTCCTCCTTCTGAAGATGTTGAAATAACACAAGGCAGTTGGACATTCATGAATCCCTTATCAACAAAGTGCTTTATGAAAGTAGAAGCAAGTGTTGATTGAATTTTGAAAATAGCCTGAGTTCTTCTTCTGTGCATATCTAAAAATCTATTATCTAACCTCTTTGGTAAATCTGTTTTAGAAAATTCAGAAACATCAATTGGAAGATTTTCATTAGCTAGTCCTAAGACATCCAACTCTTTTGGAACAATCTCTTTTCCTCCCGGTGCTTGTTTAGACTCCTGCAATTCACCTTGAACATAAATAACGCTTTCTCTAGTTAATTTGGAAATTTGCTCAAAAACCTTGTCATCAACTTTTCCTTTAACAGCTGTTATTTGAATTTTTTCTGTGGAATCTCTTAAAAGGATAAATCTGATTTTCCCAAGCTCTCTGATATTTTCAACCCATCCTGCAACAGCAACAGTTTTATTTTTAGAGTTGAAAGCTTCACTAACAGAAATTCTTTTTTCATTGAGTTTTTTCAAGTCAACACTGGACATGTTTTAAGCAAACCTCTGAGATTTTTAAAATTATGTTTTGTTAAAAATATAAAACTCTATTTTCCAAAAAGCGCGTAAGTTGTTGCAGTTGGTTCTTCATAAAAAAATCCCCTAAGAAATCTAAGTAAAGGATTATGGAATATTTTCTCACGGGGAATATGGTTCTTTAAGTGATAAAGCTCATGACGAACAACATTTCTCGTTGCGCCAAACCCTCCTTTAATTTCAACTACTCCTGAAGAAAAAGTTTTCCCATCGATGTTAAAATCTCTTTTATAACATCTTGCTCCTTTAATTCTTTTATCATCCCTAGAATAAAGCCTACCAACGATTATTTCATCTTGCATCCCTAATTTTTTAGATTCTTCTTCTATAACTCCTTCTAATTGAGATTTAGAGGTTATTTTTTCGCCGGTTAAAGCTTCAATAAGTTGTGCACCTAGCAATGTTAGAGTATACCCTCCGGTAAGAGCTCCTGCAACAGAAACAACATCTTTCAGAGTATTTATCATAATTAAATAAAGACGGTTCCATTTTATAAATCTTGCTATTTGTTACTACTGGTTAGTGTCATAGAACTGTGTAATTCTATTTTGCAGATGTAGAATATTTGTTAATTAAATTCATTAAAGCTCCTGGTTGAATTTTGCCAGCAAACTCTTTCATTAAAATACCCATGTAAGCATTTGCACTAAGCCCTGGTTTTTCTTTAATCATTTTAATTATCTTTTCTTCAATTTCATTGGAATCTTTTTCATTGAACTTAAATGAATCTGAAACAGAAACTCCCTGAGCAATTCTGCTCATAACCTCTTTAACTTGGCTTTCTGAAACTTTGTTTTTATTGACTTTTTCAATTATTTCCACTAAAACATCTTTGTTTAAAACTTCCTCAATTTCTTCAACAGATTTGTTATTTTTAGAAGCTAATTCTTTAGGGAATAAAACAAGCATCTTTGCAACAAGTTCAGGGTTTTTTCTAAGTTGAACAAGCTCTCTAAACTCTTCAATTCTTTTATCCTTAAGAATCAATTTGATTAATTCTTCATGAAGTCCGTGCTTTTCAAGCTCTTGTCTTAACTCTGAAGGCAGTTTTGGAAGAGTTTTCTTAGTATCATCAATAAATTCTCTGCTAATTCTTAACAAAGGCAAATCTGTTTCAGGATACATTCTTGCTGCTCCAGGCATTGGTCTTAAAAAACTAGTTTCTCCGCTTTCCAATGCTTTTCTAACATGAGAAACTATCTTCTCTCCTTTTTCCACAAGTTCAAGCTGTCGTTTTATTTCAGAATTGATTGTTTTAACAATTAAAGCAGGCTCCTGAACACCTTTAATTTCAATTCTTTTTCCGCCTGCTTTTGCAATAGACATATTAACATCCTGTCTAATTGTTCCTAATCCTCGTTTAACATCACAACTTCTCAAAATGTCTCCAATGTAAAGAGCAACTTCTTTTGCTTGCTCAGGTGTTTTAATATCTGGGCTAGTAGCAATTTCTATAAGAGGGATTCCTAATCTGTCCAATCTGTAAACAGCTTCTTTTTCATTTTCAGAAATAATTCTTGCAGAATCTTCTTCTAAACAAATGCTTTGAATTCCAACTTTCCCATATTGAGTTTCAACATAGCCATCATGAGCAATGAAAACAGTTCTTTGAAATCCAGAGGTATTACTTCCATCAACAACCATTTTTCTCATGATTTGGGAAACAGTTTGAATTTTGCAATTAAGCAACAATGCAACTTGAACAGCTATTCTAAGTGCATCTTGATTTATTTCATGAGGAGGAGACTCATCTAATTCCACAGAACAGTTTGTGTCATTGTAAGCCTGATAAACAAAAGTTTTTCCAAGTGAGGATTGATATTCTGCAGCAACATCAATTTCTCCGCTTTCTCCTGCAACAGGATGAAGCTTTCTTTTAACAATAAAATCAGGCTCAGAGCTCATTAAAACAGAAGGACAATTACAGAAAAGTTTTTTTGTATTTAATTGTTGATGAATTTCCAATCCAGATTTAAGTCCTAATTTTTCATAATCAAAAGATTCTGCTTTTTCAGTGCTCATTTAATACTCAATTGAAAAGATTATTTAAATTCTGTTATTGATTTCACCTGAAAAATTCTCAAGCATTTTTTGCTTAATGTTTTCCTTGCTTTTTGTCCATTCTGGATGAGCTAAAACCCAGCCAAGTTTAACTAAAGCTGTTTCAGAAAGCATGTCTTCTAAGTAAATAACTCCTGTTTCCAAGATATCTCGTGCAGTGGAATAAACATAAGGATCAACTCTTCCATAAATACATTGAGAAGTTGCGCAAACAATCATCCCTCTTTTTTGAACTTCTTTAAGCTTTGTTAGCCAGGATGTTCGCGATTTGCTAGTTGGAACCTGCCCAATTCCAGACATCTCTAAAACAATTCCCTTATATTTATTTTTAAAATAAAAATCAAGTATATCTGGCTGTTGCCCAGGATAAATTTTTACTAGTGCAACTTTTTCTTGAAATTTAACATCTATTTTAACTTTCTTTTTTTCATTTCGGAGATTATAACTAGAAATTAAATCAATTCTATCTGGATAAATTTTTGCGATTGGCTCTGAATTTATTGCCTTGAATGTATCTCGTTTTGAAGTGTGCATTTTTCTAACTTTTGCTCCAGGTAATGCATAACAATAATCATCATTTGTTGTTGCGTGTCCAACAAGCATAACTTCTGCAATATCTGAAATTGCAGCTAAAGCAGCGCATTGCAAATTCAAATTAGCGTCAGAGCTTGCCCTATCAATACTTCTTTGAGAATAGGTTAAAACAACAGGTTTGTTTAAATTTCTTAAAAAGAATCCTAGCGCTGAAGAAGTGTAGTGAAGAAAATCTGTTCCATGGGTTATGATTATTCCTTTGATATTTGAATCATTAAGCATTTTTTCAGCAACTCGTGCAATTTTCTGCCAATCTTTTGAATCCATATCTTCAGAAGCTTTTGTAAAAGGAACTTCAACTTTCAAAACATTAACTTTTTCAAAAATCTCAGGATAAAATCTAAACAATTTTTCAGGACTATTAACAGGCATAACTCCCCCTGTTTTTGGGTCATGTCTTGAAGCAATTGTTCCTCCGGTGATAATTAATCCAATATTTGGCTTTTCCTTATCTTTCTGCAACTGAAAATTGTCTTTTTTCTGTTCTGCTTTTTTTAAAACTTTAATCTCAAAGATATCCTTTTTCTTTAATCCGATATTATATCCAGAATCCATTTTAATTAAAACAACGTCATTGTCTGTTGAAGGAGAGCCTAAAAACACTCCTTCATAAGAATATTTCAAAAGAGAAACTTCCACTAAATCCCCTGGTTGAGCTTTTTGAGAATTAGTTTTCTCATCCTTGTTTGCCTTATTGTTTGTCATATAAACTTCAAAGAAAAGATGTATAAAAACATTTCCAACAAATCTCTAAAGATAGATTAATAAATTACAATTTTTTAGCTAAAACATGACTAAGATTGGACTTGAAATTCACGGATATCTCAACACCAAAGAAAAATTATTCTGTAAATGTAAGGCTCTTCATGGAGCAAAAATCGCAAAGCCTAATACAAGTATCTGCCCAATTTGCACAGGGCAACCTGGAGCAAAGCCTATGCTTCCAAACAAAACAGCAATTGAAAATGTAATTAAAATTTCAATGATTCTTGGATGTAAAATAAACAAAAAATTAATCTGGCAAAGAAAGCATTATGACTGGCCTGATTTGCCAAAAGGATATCAAAATACAATTTCCGGTTCAAACTCTGTTCCAATTGGACAAGATGGAAAATTTTTAGGAATTAGAATAAGGGGGGCACATCTTGAAGAAGACCCTGCTGCATGGAATCCAAAAACAGGGGAAATTGATTACAACAAATCTGGAACACCTTTAGTGGAAATTGTTACAGAGCCAGATTTCACAGAGCCTCAGCAAGTTATTGACTGGCTTAAACAATTAGTCATCACCTTGGATTACGTCAAAGCAATAGATAATAATGCGGGAATAAAAGCAGATGTGAATATCTCCACAGATGCAGAAAGAGTTGAAATAAAAAATGTAAACAGCTTGAAAAATATCAAAGCTGCATTGGAATATGAAATAATCCGCCAGAAAAAAGAAAAACCATTAGTAAAAGAAACTAGAATGTTTGATGAAACAGAAGGAAAGACAATAAAGATGAGAGAAAAAGAAACAGAAAGAGATTACAGATTTATTTCTGACCCTGACTTGCCAACAATACAAATTTCAGAGCAAACAATCAAAAGAATAAAAGAAATTGTCCCAGAAACACCTCAAGAAAAACTAAAAAAGTTAATTGACAAAAATAAGATTGACAAAAGCGCAGCAGAAGTTTTATCTAAGAAAATTGAAATTGCTCAATTCTTTGAAGAAGTTGCTAAAAAGATTGATGCGAAATTTGCTGTGCCTTGGGTTACAATTGAATTGCTCAGAGTTTTAAATTACAACAAATCTTCTTTAGATTCTCCTGAAGTGGAAATAAAACCAGAACACTTCATTGAACTTCTAGAATTATTAAAGCAACAAAAGATAACAGAGCAGCAAGCCAAAAAAATGCTCAATGACTTTTTTCCTAAATCCTTCTCCCCTTCATCTAAATTCAAAGGCAATGAAAAAATCACAGATGAAAAAGAAATTGAAAATATTACTGAAAAAATATTAAAAGAAAACAAAAAAGCAGTTGCAGATTATCTCGCAGGAGAAGAATCTGCTTTGAACTTCCTCATTGGACAAATTATGAAAGAATCCAGAGGAAGAGCAGACATAAAAATAATAAGAAAAATAATAACAAAAAAAATTAATTAAAGTTAGATTAGAGCGTAAACAACACTCACACTACCATAAACTTCTTGTTCTCCTGGTTGAATGTTTGTTGCTTCTTCTTTCACTTGTGCAATTGAAGAAGTTGCTACTGCATCATAAGCTCTCCAGTAAGGGTAAAATCCTCCGTTAGCATCTGTTGCTAAAGAAACAACTCTGCCAACTCTTTTACCTAAACCCGAAGCTATTCCTTCTGCCTTAGATTTTGCATCTTTTGTTGCAGCTTCCAATGCTTTTGCCTGATACTCATTTTTTGTTTCAGAACTTAACTCAAAGTTAATGTATTGCAAGTTTGCTCCTGCATTAACTCCTGCATCGATAACTGCTCCAGCAAAATCCATGTTATCTCCTTCAAGTTCTAATCTAAGATAGTGGTAAGCAACATAACCTTCGCATTTCTCGCCATCTTTTGTCCAAGTACAGGATTCACCAACACTTGAACTTACAGTTGTTAAGTCTTTTTTCTCAAAACCTAATCCTGGAATGTCTTCAAGTGCGTCAACCATTTTCTGTTTAGCTTCATTGTTTAAGCTACTTGCTTGTGCAGCAGTATCTGCTTTTGTTTCAATAACAAAGTAAGTTCCTACAATATCGGGCATAACCTTAACTGTTGAACTTCCTTGAACAGAAGCTGTTAAACCTGGATTTGCTCTAAAGTAAATCGCTAATCCAACTGCAGCAACTACCAAGATAACTCCAAGAATCATGCTAGTGATTCTAACTGAGTCACTCATTTGTGTTTTAGCCATATAATTTGTTTACCTCCTTTCAATTCGTTTTGATTTAGTTGAATGAAATGAAGAAGTAATATTTGTAATGACTAAAGCTAAAACAATCATTGCCCAAATCCCCATCAAAAACCATTCTGTTATTCCAAATGAAAATGAGGATTGTGTTGTTCTTGTTAAAATTTCAGTGGTTTCTGGAGCAACTGCTCTTAATGTGTCGCTTGCTTCTCCCCCCATTTTAAGAAGCATAGGTTCTGCGTTGTCCATTGCATTTGAAAAAGCTTCTGCAGATTGAGTTGTTGCTTTAATCGCTTGTTGCTTGGACCATAAAATAAATCCTGTAAAAATTGCAGAAATTCCAATTAAAGATAATTGAGATTTTAACTGGCTTACAAAAGATTTCTTTGGAGAGATTAATATTTCTTTATTAGAAACTCGATAGATTGGAATTCTTTTTCCTCTTAAACTAAAATAATGTGTTTTTTCTTCAATTAATCCAACACTTTTTAATTTTTTAACGCTATAACCCACTGTATTCAATGGAATTCTCAATTTCTTGGAAATGTCTGTTTCACTAAGCTCTTGTTCTGCTAGCACATTTAAAATACTCTTACAGGTTTTATTTCCTAAAATGCTTGCTAGCTTCCCTGTTTTATCTTCATCTAATGAAAATAATATGTATTTTTTTGCCATACAATACCAATAAATAACTTATTTATAAATCTCATGATAACTTCAAATCTGTTTGAAGTTATACTTGTTTTACTCCTGGATTCATTTCAAAAAATAAAGAGTCTCTAGAACTATTCCAAAAATAAAAATAAAACTTAACAAAACAATTAAAGCCCAATTAGAGAAAATTGAATATGCGGGTTTTTCATTTCCTTTTTTCTTAGCAATCTTATTTATTATTAGAACCATAATCGCAGTTATTCCCCCGGAAATAGAACCTCCAAGGCTAATAACCTTAACAAATCCTGCTAAATTAAAAAAGCTAACAAGTAAGTAAACTGCCAAAGGAACAAGCGAAACCAAAACAAAAAGCCCTTTTTTAATTTTCAAATCAAATAAGAATGTATCTTTTAAAACAAAACTCAAAACAAAATAACTTGTGGTCATTGTGAAAACCCCGAGAAGAATCAATATCTTTCCAATAAATCCTCCGAGAGAAAGGGTTGCTATTTCATTTACATTAGTTCCAGAAACTCCTACAAAAGTGATAATGAAAAACAAATACAAAATAACAGGAATAGCTGTTCCGATTAAAATTGCTTTTTTCAAAAGTTTTTTTTCATTTTTTAACTCCCTTTCTAATTCTGGAATTGAAATGAATCCTAGCAACGCAAAAAGAATAACCCCAAATGGAAAAAAGAAATTTGCTGGGGAAATTCCTGAAACATTTGTAAGTTGAATATTTTGCCAGTTTATTTTAGGGGAAAGGAAAACAAATAAAAACAAAATCAATGCTATGACTCCTGACACACCAAAAGAAGCGACATGCTTCAGTTTATTTAATCCTTGATAAACAAGAGCTGTTAAAATTATCCAAAAAGCAAGCCCGAAATAAACTGCGTAATTTGAATTTCCAAAAAATAAATTTGAAAGGCTTTGTCCTTCTGCAATTAAGTAAGCGAGAAGCGCTGAATAAATTCCAAAAATAACTGCAAATGAGGTTATTGTTTTAGCAGGTTTGCCAAGATACTTTTCAGCATATCCAGAAAGCATCTTTTTTTCGCGAGTTCGCAAAGCAATTTCCCCAATTGATAAACTGATATAAAGAATAACTCCAAAAAGAAAAAACAGCCAAAACAAACCTGCTAAAAAACCAGACTTAGCGAAAACATAAGGTAATCCTAAAATTCCTGCTCCAATTATTGTTCCCGTTAAAGTGAATGCGGCAACAAGAAGTTTTTTTGTATTTTTATTTAGCATTAAATATGTCCCTCTTTTTTCACTCTTTTCCCCTTTGCACTTCTAAACACAGGCCTGGAGGGATTCGAACCCCCATTACTCGGTCCGAAGCCGAGGAGTCTATCCATTGACTTACAGGCCTATCAAAGCCTGCCTGAACAAGCTAAAATCAAAATAACAATTAGCTTTTTATATGTTAATGTTTTACTTGAGAATATAAAATATTCAAGGTTGTCTATGGCAAAACAAAATCAAGAAGGTTTAAACGTAAAGAAAACTGAAAATTTCTCAGAGTGGTATTCTCAGGTAATTGAAAAAGCTGAACTAGTTGATTTAAGATTAGATGTTAAAGGATTTACTGTTATTCGCCCTTGGGCTGCAATGACAATGGAAAACATGTTTGAACACCTTGAAAAAGAATTGCAAAAGAACGGACATCGCCCAACATTTATGCCTTGTGTTATTCCAAAAGAAAATTTGATGAAAGAATCTGAACATGTGCAAGGATTCACTCCTGAAGTTTTCTGGATTAAAAATACCGGAGACAATAAAGAACTCGCGCTTCGTCCAACTTCAGAAACACTTTACACTCCAATGTTTAAGCTTTGGATAAGAAGTCATAGAGATTTGCCTTTGAAATTATATCAAAGAGGCTCTGTTTTCAGATTAGATACTAAATCCACTCGTCCATTAATCAGAGGAAGAGAATTTATTTGGATTGAGTGTCATGATGCGTTTGAAACCAAAGAACAAGCAGAAGCTCAAGTTCAAGAAGATATTCAAGTAACTGAAAAAGTCATGCACCAGATTTATGGTGTTCCTTTTTTTCCAATGAAACGTCCTGAGTGGGATAAATTTGCTGGAGCAGAATACACCGTAGGTTCTGATTGCTTTATGCCAGATGGAAAATTAATCCAACAGCCTTCCACTCATTTAATGGGGCAAAAATTTTCAAAAGCATTTGATGCAACATTCAAAAACAAACAAGAAAAAGAAGAACACTTGTGGACAACTGCTTATGGTCCTGCTGTTTCAAGAATCTTGGCTTCGGTTATTGCAACGCACGGAGATGATTCTGGGATGATATTACCTTATGCAATTTCTCCAATACAAGTAATTATTGTGCCTATCTTCAATACAGAAAATAAAGAAAAAATCTTAAAGAAATCCAAAGAAATCTTAGAGACATTGCAAGAACAAAACATTAAATCCGAAATTGACAGCAGAGACTACAAGCGTCCAGGTGAAAAATATCACATTTGGGAGTTGAAAGGTGTTCCATTCAGAATTGAATTTGGAGAACAAGATTTGAAAAACAACGAAGTCATTTTATTCACTCGGGACACAAAGAAAAAAGAAAAATTAAAGTTAAAGGATTTGAAAACATTAAACAAACTTGGGCAAGAATTTGATAAAAGATTAAAAGAAAAAGCAGACAAGTTCGTGGAAAAAAGAGTTGCTGACTGTTCCACTAAAAAAGAAATAAAAGAAGCTCTTGCTGCAGGGAAAATGGCAAGAGTAAATTTCTGCTCTACAGACAAGGCAGGAGTTCCTTGCGCCGAAATTGTTGAAAAAGAATTTTCGGGAGATGTTAGGGGAACACTTGCAAACAAAAATGAAAAACCAAAAGGAAATTGTGTTATCTGCGGAAAACCTGCAACAAAAGTTGTTTACATTGGAAGAAGCTATTAAATAAAAAACTTATTTTCTATTCAGTTATTTTTTCTCAATTAAATCTTGAATTCTTTTTCTGAATAATTCCAAATCTTCAACTCTAACTCGCGCGCCAATAGCATCTTCGTGGCCTCCGCCTGTCGCATCTTGGAAATCTTTTATTGATTCAAGAACCTTTTCACGAATGTTTTTTCCCCTGCCGGAAATATTTGCATGAGCACCGATAATATAAGCAACAATGATGAATTTCTTAGGGTAAAGAAAACTTAACTCATTGGAAATATCAGAGCTTATACTTAAATCTCCGCCATATTGAAAGAAAATTAATTTTTCATCTTTTTCGACAAGCTCCATTGCTTTTTTCAATAATTTTTTATGCTTGGAATCAATTTCATTGAATCTTTTATGCATTAAATGATTATGAGAATTTTCTTCCAAAACATCATAAGGCCCTTCTGATTTAATCAAAAATTTTAGCATGCTCACAACATTAGTTGTGCTGTCTTTCAGTCCAAAGCTGAAAATTCTAGAAATCTTGCCTATCTGGGAATGATAAAATATCTCAAAGGCGTCTTCGGAATTAACAGACAATTCAGGGTATTTCTTTTTGAATTTAGAATACACTTTTGGAAAGAATTTATCCGCAATGCATCCCGCAATGGCAATCCAGTCAGACTTTTCATCTGGATTTATTTGATAACATAAACTAGTCACCGGCTCGCTTGTTGAAGTTTTATTGAATATCGGATTATAATAATAAACCCACTCAGGAATTTCTTCCCGATTTATTTTATGATGGTCTATCCACACAATAGGTATATTAATTTCTCTCGCGCGCTCAAAAAATTCTTTGGAAACATTTGGCTTGTCTAAAATAAAAACATAGTCTGGGCTTAACTCGGAGATCTTTCTAAAGTAAATCTCATTTAAACCAGGAAAAGAACGAATCGGGACGCCTTTCCCCCTTTGTTTGTATTTCTGCAGAAGCAAAAAGCTGCATAATCCATCTGGATCATTGTCAAAAAAGAACAAAGGATTTTGAGCTTTGTCTAAATGTTCTCTTATTTCTTCAATTTGTTTTTTAGTTAGCATAATTTACAATCAGTTTAAATTAATTTTCCAGTTAATATTTTTTCTCTTAGGGTATTAAGTTCGTTAAGCAAGGAGTCTACAAAGTTTTCATTCTTGAAAATTTTCAACAATTCTTCTTTATTCGTATTAAACAATCTGTCTAATGTCCCAAAGTAAGACATCATCAAATCTCTCTCTTTCTCAAGAAGGTGAGTTTTCATTAAAATTCTCTTTCCTTCAGAAGCGATTGGTTGATCATTTGTTTCTTCAAAAATAAGCCTCGTGATGTTAGATGTTTCAATTAAGAAATCAAAGTTCATCTTTTCTAAAATCAATCCAGTTTGCTCAGAAGTCTTAGGAAAATAATCTCTTAAAATTAATTCTCTGTCATTTAGAATATTCTTTGTCAATTCTTTAACCCTCATACTAACAATAATTCCATCTTTTCCCAATTCGATTAAATCTCTTTTAATCATCTCAGAGATCTTCTTAATTATTTCAATTCTTTGAAGAACATTGCAAACATCACTCATTCGTGTTGCATTATTCATTTCCAATAAATTAAGGCTAATCATCAAATCATCAAATCTTTCTTTTTGTTTTTCTAAGATTTGAAGCGTTTCAGTTGCTCTTCTTAAAACTTCAGATGTTTTCTCCAGTTCATATCTTTGATCTCCATAATAAACAGTAATCTTTCTTTTTCTTTCTGAAACCGCAATAGTCACAGTTTTGAGTTGTTTTGCTGTTCGCTCTGCCGCTTTGTGTCTTGTTCCTGTTTCTTTTGAAGAATATCTCATGCTCGGAGTAAGAAGAGTATTTGCAGAAATTATTTTTTTGAAATCGTCTGAAAGGATTATTGCCCCATCCATCTTTGCAAGTTCAACAAGCTTTTGAGGACTAAATTTACAGTTTAATCGAAATCCTCCCTCACTAACAGATTCCACTCCTTCTTTGCTAACAAGAACTAATGCCCCCATTTCTGCTCTCATAATATCGTCAAGAGCAGTTCTAATAGAGGTACCTGGTGCAATCTTTTTTAATGCTTCAATAAGATCATCCTCGGTAATCTTATTTTTATTGTTCTTTTTCGTCGATGTTTCCATTTTCCCCACGCTACTTTAAGATATCCTTAGAATTTTGTAGAACTATATAAATTTTTATGCGGTTTTAGCTTTTTGCAAAGGTTTTTGCTACCATTAAAGGGAATAAGATTGTCGCATCCCCAAAAACCTTAATTGACTCGCCTCTTCCAGCGATTTTGCCCCAAGAAACCCCTTCATCAGGCCTGGCATTAGAATCTGCACCATCCCATTCTTCACCTGTGTTTACATAAACCCCATAATCTGCCCCGTTTCTCATCAAATTCGCGTTTAAGATGTGATGCTTCATAACTCCGCCTCCCAGAAGAATTATGCCAGTCTTGTCTCTTGTCACAGTATATTCGTTTAAGTCATGAATATCATAAGCAATATCTAACTTAAAGTCAGGGTGACTGTACAAAAAGAAGTGGATCATGTCTCCTATGCTTCCATCAGTTATAGCAGGGCAATAAACTCTGACATCATTTTTGTAACACCAATAAAGCACGCTTTCAGGATTGTTTATCTTTTTACCTAATATTTTAATAAATTCAGATACTGCCAAGATTTTGCCAGTTTTCTTTTGCTCTGCGTAAATTTCTTCAAGAATTGGAACCATAAATTGTTCAAATTTGACATATCTTGAGTTTGGAACAAAAATATTCCCTGTTCTGTTTATTCCTTTTTTTCTAAGTAATTCTCCTGAAGCAGAAAAGGTTCCTAATTTAAAATCTCCAAAACATTTGATTATATCTTCTTCAATTCCTCCCGCAGTTGTCACAAAAACGTCAATTTTCTTGTGCTCTGCAAGATATTTGATTATATCTCTAAGTCCAGAAGTAATCAAATTTGAGCTGCAACCTAAATAAATTGTAACTTTTTCGTCAATCATTCTTTGGATAATCTGAAGAGATTTGCTGAAATGGCTTGCTTGAAAACCCACAGATAGGTATTTGTCCATTATTTTTTCATAATCAATTCCTTTGTTGAAATCATACCCTTGAATGGAAATTCCATCAATCTCAACAGATTTTTTTAGAATGCTCTCTCGTGAAGTTTGTTCGCTTTTCTTCATACTAGATTTTCCGGATTTTTTCATAGAATACCCATTATCTATCAATTTTTAAGCTTAACTCAAAAAGAAAAATTCAAAATAGACATTAAAAAAGCAAAGTTACAAAAAAGTGATCAAAAGCCCCTCAATAACTGCAGCTAGGATTAAAAGAGGCACAATGACAAAAAAGAAAACCGAAAGCGAGCTGTTTAATCTGCGCTTGAAGTCTCTTGTTTGATAAGCTCTTAATTTTTTATCAATTAAAGCGGTTATAATTATTGCTGGAAGTAAAAACAAAATTCCGAAAAGAATAGCTAAATTTTCTTTTTTATGAGAATGATACTTGAAATACCTATAAACAAAAGGGAATCCTAAACTTAATCCCATCCCTAAGGAAATGAAAATTGCTGGCAACTCAAAAATTCCGTGAGGCAAAAGCTTCCAAAGTGAGCTAATACCCCCTACACTAACGCTTAATGCTGAAACAAATCCTAGGATATATCCATTAGTAATCGAGCTTGTTACAGAAAAAATTCCAAAAAAGATTCCTAAAATCAAACCAAATAAACTTGCAAAAAGATTATTGAAAAAGATGTAAAAAATCAATTGAATTCCGTGAATCCCGCTAATCTTTTCTGAAAGCTCTCTAAGCAAGTCAAATATTTCTTTTTCAATGAATTCTGGTGTAGGAACAAATAACCCGAGTAAAAAGAAAAACAAAAATATTCCCAATGAAATCAAAATAAAATATCTACACTGAAAAATATAATCTAAATTTGATTTGTAAATTTCTTTTAAGGATTTATTATCTCTTTCAGATTTCTTAGCTGAAACTATCTGACCTTTCTTTTTTTCTTTTTTATTTTTCATACTCTTTTTTGCTTTCATCTTGGTTTGAGATTAGGTTTAATTAACTGAACAATTTCTGAATATATCTGGTTTTCTTTTTATATTTAATCTTTAAATAAAGCCCAAACAAAAGCCCAGACAAAGCTCCTCCAAGGTGGGCGATGTTCCCAATAGGAAGGCCTCCGAGAATAGAAATTAACCATAACCCTGCAAGCATGCCAAATCCGGCATATTTCATTTTAATTGGAATTGGAATAAACATAATATAAACTGGAAGATTTGGAGTTAGAATCATTAATAAGCCAATAAATCCAAACAAAGCACCTGAAGCTCCAACTGCAAAAGTATTATAATCTGAAGTTAGAATTAAAGAAGACAAAACAAAAAGAGCTCCTGCAAATAACCCTGAAGCTAAATAAAATAAAACATATCTTTTGGTTCCGAGAATTTTTTCAACTAATCTTCCAACAAACATCAATGAAATCATATTGGCAAAAAGATGAAAAAATCCTCCGTGCATGAACATACTGGTCAAAAAAGTCCAAAGATATTTTCCTTGGAATATGCTTGAAGGTTTAAGTGCTATGTACTCAATGAATTCTGGTTTTATCAAAAGTAAAACAGAAAAAACAACAAAGCAGACTATATTTGCAATTAACAAACTAGTTGTTGCGCTTAGTCTGAAAGGAAACAAAAATGGAATTTTTCTGGATTTTCTTATCATTTTGAGTTTATTATTATTTAGAATTGATTATATTTGTCTTTAAACTATTAAAAAGATTACTTCTTGGAAACTTTCTTAACTTTCTTCTTTGAATTGCTAGGCTTAGAACTCTTTTTTGTTGCTGGCTTTTTTTCTTTTTTCTTGGATGCAACTTTTGAAGGATTTTTCTTTTTTTCTGCACGAGCTTTTTTTCTTTCTTCGGCTTTCAAAAGCTTCTTTTTCTTTTCTCTAGTCTCTCGAGATTTTCGCATTCTTTCTTCTTTTTTGAATTTAACTGCTTTCTTTACAGCCCGGTCCTTCTGTTTTTGATGTCTAGTTTTTTCTTCTTCTATATCCTTTGTTATTATTTCCAGTTTCTTTTCTAACTCTTCTAAATTTCTTTTGAACGCCTTAAGGACATTTGTGTTATCTGAACGTTCAAGAATACTTTCACATTCTGGGCAAGTGAAGTCCTGGACAAGAGCATTTTCTTCATTGAATTCAATATTGCATTTTGTGCAGGAATAGTATCCCACTGTTTCACGATTCTTTATTTGATTTTGAATCTGTTCAAGTCGTTTATCAAGAATGGATTTCAAAAACTCAAGTGCTCTTAATTCTTCAATTTTCCAAGAATAAGTATACCACCCTTTCTTTTTATCTTTCTTTCTAGTGGAGGAAACCATCCCTTGTTCAGAAAGTTTGTAAAGAATATTTCTTGTTTGATTGATAGTCAAATCTAATTTTTTTGCAATCAAAAATTCATTTGTATATTTTTTTCCATCAAGAATATCAACTAAAGTCTCTGCGGGTTTTCCTCCGACGCCAAACATTGCCTCTTTGATTAATTTTGCATCCATATTTGAGTTTATCGAATAAAAATTTAAACTTTATTAATATCATAAAAAAATAAAGTTTTTAAACCTATACTTCTATTAGAATATATAAATTACAGTATAATAAAAAATGGGGTTGTTCAAAAGCAAAAAAATAGAGGAGAAGCCATTAAGTTTACCAGATCTTCCAAGACTACCTGAACTTGATTTCAATTCTCCTAAAACAACAGAAGTTAAGAGACCTTTACAAGCATTGCCTAGTTTCCCTTCAAGTTCTTTAGGAAACAAATTCTCTCAAAACACAATCAAAGATGCCGTATCCGGGGAAGTAAGAGGTGATATACTTCCAGATGATACCGAAGAATTAGAAGATGACTATGAAGACTTGGAAGACTACGATGAAGAAATAGAAACAACAACCGAGATAAAAAAAATTCCGTCTACTTCTGAGGCTCCAAGAGTAAGAGAGATAGACTCTGAAACAGATTTCCGAACAACGAAGATGCCAATTAAACCTGCTGCTCCTGCTAAAGAAACAGCAGCACCAAGAAGCAAAGATGATTCTGTTTTTGTTAAGCTTGAGAGATTTGAAGAAAGTTTGGATTTGTTTGGGGACATGAAAAAACAACTTGCTGAAGCAGAAAGATTGTTAAACAAAATCAAAGAAGTTAAAGAGCAAGAAAATGACGAATTGATTTCCTGGACAACGAAGATGGAATCGATGAAAAATCAAATAGAAAAAATTGATAAAAACATTTTCTCAAAAATATAATGGTAGAACAAACCAGCCCGATTCATATTAGACTTGATTATGGGGAAGCTATTTTTCTAAGAAAAGAGGTTTTAACTTCGGAAATGGAACTAATCTTTATTTTAAAGGCAATAAACCGATATGCAGAATTACGAAAACAAGAACTCGCCCTTAAAACTAATTTTTACAAGATTCTCAAGAAAATTTCGCTTAATGTCAAAAAAATGGAAAAGAACCTCCCTGCATTAGAAATACCAAGGATACTAAAAAACTCTCAAAAACAAAAAGAAGTTTTTGAAAAAAAGCTAGAGAGCATTCAAGAGATAAAACCTTTATCAAAGAAATCCAAAACAGAAGATGCTTTAGAGCAACAACTTTTAGAAATCCAAAGAAAAATTCAATCTCTTTCTCCTGCTTAGACCTCAAAGGTTATGAAGCAAAATAATTAAAAGACAAATTTCTAACTATATTCATGAATAGAAAGCAACTTATCAAGAAATATTTAGACTTTTTTAGATCCAAAGGGCACGAAGTAATCCCCAATGAAAGTTTAGTTCCCAGAAATGACCCTACTGTTTTATTTACAACCGCAGGAATGCATCCCCTTGTGCCTTATCTTCTTGGAGAAAAACACCCTCTTGGAAAAAGATTGACAAGTGTTCAAAGATGTATCAGAACTCAAGATATTGATGAAGTAGGAGATACAACTCATCACACTTTCTTTGAAATGCTTGGAAATTGGAGTTTAGGGGATTATTTCAAAAAACAAGCTGTTCAATACAGTTTTGAGTTTCTAACTAAAATTTTAAAGATTCCAATTGAAAGAATCGCTGTGACTGTTTTCGTGGGAGACAAAGAAATCCCCAAGGATGAAGAATCTGCAAAAACCTGGGAGTCACTCGGAATAAAAAAACAAAGAATAGCTTTCTTAGGCAAAGAAAACAATTGGTGGGGGCCTGCCGGACAAACAGGGCCATGCGGACCAGATACAGAAATGTTTTACTGGAAAGACAACAAAAACCCTGCTCCAGAGAGATTCAATCCAGAAGACAAAAGATGGGTTGAAATTTGGAATGATGTTTTAATGCAATATGTGAAAGATATTAAAGGGAAATACAAAGAGTCTTCACAAAAAAATATTGATACGGGAATGGGTGTTGAAAGAACAACTGCAATTTTAAACAAATTAGAAGATAATTACCTTGCCGATATGTGGTTACCAATAATCGAAAAAATCGAAAAAATCTCTAAAAAAGATTATGAAAAATCAGATGAAACAACAAAAAAATCCATGAGAATAATTGCAGACCATTTGAAAGCTTCTGTTTTCATTTTAGCAGACAAAGTCCTTCCTTCAAATACCGAACAAGGTTATGTCTTGAGAAGGTTAATCAGAAGAGCTATAAGACATGGGCATTTGATAGGCATTTCTGATTTCACTTCTAAGATTTCGGAATCTGTTTTTGATATTTACACGGATTACGATAATCTTAAGCAAAACAAAAAAGAGATATTACAAGAATTAGAAAAAGAAGAAAAAAGATTTAATGAAACAATCAATAAAGGAATAAAAATATTTGAAAAGATTATTTCTGAAAACAATCAAATAACGGGAAAAGATGCTTTCCTACTTTTCCAATCCTACGGATTTCCGATTGAAATGACTTTAGAAATGCTTAATGAAAAAAAGATAAAATATGCCTTAGAAAGAATTCAAAAAGAATTCCAGCAAGAGCAATCTTCACATCAAGAGCTCTCCAGAACTGCAACTCAAGGAAAATTCAAATCGGGATTGGCAGACAATTCTGATAAAACAAAAAAGTTTCACACCTCGACACACCTTCTCAACGAAGCGCTTAGAAGAGTTTTGAAAGACAAAACAATTTCTCAAAGAGGCTCCAACATAACCTCTGAAAGGTTGAGATTCGATTTCAATTTCCCCAGAAAATTAACAGAGCAAGAAATACAAGAAGTGGAAAATCTTGTAAATGAGAAAATAAAACAAGCTCTTCTCGTGATAAAAGAAGAAATGCCTCTGAAAAAAGCGATAGAATCTGGAGCTCAGGCAGAATTCGCAGCAAAATATCCTGAAAAAGTTTCGGTTTACACAATCAAAGATTCATCCAACCAAGGCTGGTTCAGCAAAGAAATTTGCACAGGCCCACATGTTTCCAACACAAAAGAAATTGGAAAATTCAAAATTGCTAAAGAAGAATCCAGTGCAGCAGGCACAAGAAGAATAAAAGCTATTTTGGAAGATTAACGCTTGCGAATATAATTATCACCCTCAGAAGACTCGTAAGTCTCTTCAGGGCAATATTTCTCAATATAATTAATTATATCATGTGAAGCTTGTTTAGCAAATCTTCCGCGATCACTTGGAGTTGAGCTGACTATAACCGAAGTTCCCACCCCCGGAGCCCAAATACGATAATGACAATTTTTTAATTGTTCGTAGTTCAATCCGAATTCTTGTAAAACTTCTCTGAAATTACGGCTAGGCCTGTCCCTCCAATCATTAAAGCCTCGCTGAATGCGTGTTCTCTCTTCATTGTTTAAAACTCTTTTTTTTGAAGGGTCTAATTTCCTCATAAATTAAAAAAGTAAATTTGGTTTTTAAATTTTTCAGATAAAAGATAAAAATATAAAATAGATTTATTTAATAGATTCATGGATAAGAAAAAACAGAAAAAACAAACAAGTCAGGAAGTGAAAAAAGAATTGAAATCTTTCTTTAAAGGGCTCTTTTCAGTTTTATGGTTTGTTTTAAGAATTCCTTACTTTGTTGCATGGGGGATAATCTGGATTGTAAAAAAAATAAAAAAACAAACTTTGAAGACTCAGATTAAAACGCGAAGAAGAAGGATGGGTGCAAACTATTCTCAATTTAAATTAATTAAAACAGTTTCAGGAGACTTTTTATCCTGGGAAGAAAAAGTGCAAAAAGCAGAGAGCACAATTGGCTTGATCTTAGGTGCGAGAGGAACAGGAAAAACTGCCTTTGGGCTGAAGATTTTAGAAAACATTTATTCCAACCAAAAAAAGAAATGTTATGCAATGGGATTTGATGAAAAAGAAATGCCTTCTTGGATAAAAGTTGTTGAAGATGTTTCTGAAATAGAAAATGACTCTTTAGTTCTGATAGATGAAGGGGGAATCTTGTTTAGCTCGAGAAAAGCTATGACTAATGCAAACAAAATTTTAAGCGAACTTATTCTCATCGCTAGACACAAAGGAATAAGCATTTTATTCATTTCACAAAATTCTTCAAATCTAGAAGTTAATGCAATTCGACAAGCAGATTATATAGCCCTCAAGCCTTCTTCTTTGCTACAAAAAGATTTTGAAAGAAAAAAGGTGAAAGAGATTTATGAATCAACTAGCGAAGACTTTAGAAAACTAAAAGACAAAAAAGGATTAACCTATATTTATTCTGAAGAGTTTAGAGGATTTGTTACAAACGAGCTTCCTTCTTTCTGGACGCAGAAAATAAGCAAAAGCTTTAGATAGAATTCTAAACGAAAATAAAAAACTGGCTTCAATGAAGCATCCACTTCATCTTATCAGTTTCATCAATAATTTTCCGCATTGTTTTAAGAGCTAAAACAGGGTATCTTCCAATTGTAGTTTCTTCTGAGAGCATAACTGCATCTGAACCATCTAAAACAGCATTGGCAACATCACTTACTTCTGCTTTCCCGGGGGATTTTGAATTTACCATTGAAAGAAGCATCTCCGTGGCGGTTATTACCATTTTTCTTTTCAGATTACATTTCCGAATGATTATCTTTTGAGTTATTGGAACTTTTTCCATTTTAATACTCTTTCCTAAATCCCCCCTCGCAACCATTATCCCATCACTCTCTAGGATAAGCTCATCTAAATTTTCAAGCCCACGCTCACTTTCAATTTTAGAGATAATTTTAATTTTCTTACCAACAATATTTCTTATTTTGCGAATTTGTTCTCTAGATTCTGCAAAAGAAACAGCGAGATAATCATATTGTTGAGACTTAATCCACTCAAGAACTTCTAAATTTTTTATATCAAACATAATTTTACATTTAGTTTTCTTAAGAACTCTAAGTGTTCTTTTGTATTCTTCAATATTTCCATATTTAGTGTTTATTCTCGCAATATTCATACCTGCCTTGACCAATCCCAACAAAATTTTTCTAGAGAAACTAGATGGGCCTATTGTTGCAATTATTTCAACTCTTTTTTTCATTTTAAAAATAAGGATTTTTGGATTATAAACTTTATCTGAAAGAATTTTGAAAGGATAAAAAATCCAATAATCTTAGCTAAGGTGGTATCTTTCAGTTAATCCATAAGTTTTCTGAAGGTTTGAAAAAATCGCTTGATTAAATCCTTCTGGGAGAATTTCCTGCCTTACTATTTTTAGTTTAAAAGAATCTGAATATTCTTTCATAAACAAGGGTAGAGACAATCCTTCAGAAATTTCAATTACTTCTGGTTGCGAATTTAACGCTATTCCCCCAGAATAAACAATTGATGAATCGCTGATGATGGAAGGCCCACTGGTTTCCACAAAACAATATCCGGTTTTTTTGAAGCTTCTGAACTTAGGGCAGCTTATTCCCAAAGCTTCATGATTTTGCTCAGGAAAATAAAAAATAGCGCTGCCATACCCGATTTCTTTTAACAATAGAGATAATAATTCAGACTTTTCTCCACAGATTCCTTCGTTTTCATAAAGGACTTCATAAGGATATCGTGAGTAGTAAATTTTGCTTCCCGCAAAAAGCCTATCTTTTTCAGAAACTTTCCAGGGGATACTTTGGACTAAACTTACTGCAATTCTTAGTTGGTTTAATTTATTATTTGGAGCAATGTTTTGAATTTTCTTAACTAATTGTAAAATAAACTCTCTTTGAACTTCGTCGCTAATCTTCTTCATCTTAAAATCTCTTCTTAGAGGAGTTTCTTCAGGAGTATAACTGATATATCTAACTATGCCTATAACGTAAGTGTAAACCTCTTCAGACAAGTCTAATCTTAATGTTTTTTTCTGATTCTCAAAGAAATAATCAAAATAAACTGTTTTTTTAGTCTCTGGAAGATTTAAAATACATTTTTCTTGATTTTGGATTAAAAACTCAGGACAACCACAGAAAGAAGCTTTTTCTATTAATTGCCCTCCTTCACAATAGTAAGGCTTATCTCTAGAGCAAGAATCATAAGGAGTCCCGTCTCCACATTGATTTGTCAAAGGTTTGTCTTTTAAAACCAAAAAAGAAAAACTTAAAACCAAAATCAGGAGGACTACTAAAGACAATGCAGAGAGGACGATTACTCTTTTTTTATGTTCAGCATTGAAATTCTTAAACTCCTCTTCTTCTCTTAATTCCATTTAAACAATTAGTAAATAAATTATAAAAAGCTAACTATTGCAATAAAAAATTTCGTTTATTCAAGGTAAATACCTGGCTTTCCCGGTTTTGCTTTCTTAGATTTTTCTTCAGGATCATACTTATCTTTGTCGTTTACTGCAAAAATCTTTAATTCAAGCCCAACTTTTTCTTTAATGAAATCTCTCTGATGGAACATCCAATCCTTTTCGTTAGGCATTACATAAAGATAAACTTTTGCGGGAGTTTTTCCTTTTTCAGATACAATTTTTATTACTTGATTTAAATCTAAAATTATTTTTTCAATTGCTTGCTCTTGTTTTTCAAATTCTTCATTAATTTTAGATTCGTCAACTTTTGGCCATTGTTCTAAACTAATGAAACCCTTGTTGCCTATTTTTTCCCACAATTCTTCTGTTGTATGAGGACAGAAAGGAGAGAACATCTTAAGCAAATTTTCATAAGACTCTTTTGGAACTTCCTGCAACTTTTCCAAATGCTCCAAATAACTAGTTGCACAAATTATTGCTTTAGGATAATCAAAGTTTTCAAGTAGTTCTATCATCTTTTTCAAATTTAAGTTGAATTTACTTTCTGTTTTTGCTTCTTGTTTTATTTTTTTGATTTTATTTGACATTCTTATTATCCGATTTATTATTCTATAAGCTCCTTCAACACCACTATCGCTCCATTCCATTTGCTTGTCTGGAGAAGAAACAAACATCAAAAATAATCTTGCAGTATCAATCCCATATTTCTCAGAAATTTCAGTTTGGTAAACAACGTTTCCTTTGCTTTTTGACATCTTAGCTCCGTCTTTGTAAACAATTCCTTGATTGAATAATCTAGAAAAAGGTTCATCAAAGGTAATGTATCCCAAATCTTTCAAGACTTTAACAAAGAATCTAGCATAAAGAAGATGCATAACTGCGTGCTCTGCACCTCCAATATATTGGTCAACCGGCATCCAATGTTCTACTTTCTTTTTGTCAAATGGTTTTTCTTTGTTTTTATTATCGCAATATCTCATAAAATACCAAGAAGAATCAACAAATCCCCCCATCGTATCTGTTTCTCTTCTTGCTTTAGATTTACATTTAGGGCATTTGACTTCAACAAATTCTCTACATTTAAATAAAGGATTTGAAGATTTAAAATCAACCTTTTCAGGAAGTAACACCGGCAAATCTTTTTCTGGAACAGGAACAATTCCGCACTTATCGCAGTAAATCATTGGAATAGGTGTTCCCCAATACCTTTGCCTAGAAATAAGCCAATCTCGAATCTTGTAATTTACCATCTTCTTTCCAAGTTTCTTTTTCTTCAAAGAATCAATTATTTTTTCTTTGGCTTCTTCATTATCAAGCCCATTAAATTCTTTGGAATTGATTAATTTTCCATTTCCCAAATAACATTCAGAATCCTTATTTTTGGTTTTGCCTTCAATTACAAATCTAATAGGGAGTTTGTATTTTTTGGCGAAGTCGAAATCTCGGGAATCATGAGCCGGCACAGCCATAACCATTCCTGCACCGTAATCTGCGACAACAAAATTCCCAGCCCAAACAGGAATTTTTTCTCCATTAGCTGGATTTATTGCATAACTCCCAGTGAATACCCCTACTTTTTCAAGTTTTTCCATTTCTTCAGAAGTCTTTGCTTTTTTGCTTTTTTCAATTAAAGATTCAATTTCTTTTTTCTGCGATTTCGTGGTTAATTCCAACAATCTCGGATGCTGAGCAGAAACAACCATGAATGTTACTCCAAAAATAGTATCTGGACGAGTTGTGAAAATCGGCCATTTTTCTCCATTAATTTCAAACAAAACTTCTGTCCCGGGAGATTTCCCAATCCAGTTTCTTTGCATGGTTTTTATCTTCTCTGGCCAGTCTATCTTTTCCAAATCTTCTAAAAGCCTATCAGCATAATCTGTGATTTTAAAAAACCATTGTTCTAAATCTTTTTTTACAACTTCTTTCCCACAACGCCAGCATTCTCCCCCTTCTGCTTCTTCATTTGCCAAAACAGAAGCACAATTCTCACACCAATTGATAGGTGCTTTTTTTCTGTAAGCTAAGCCTTTTTCAAATAATTTCAAAAAGAAATATTGATTCCACTTATAATATTCTGGTTCATGGCTTGCAAGAGTTTTACCCCAGTCATAACTAGTTCCCAAAGCTCGGAAATATTCACTAATCTTCTTTATTGAATTTTCAGCATATTTCTTTGGATGAATTCCTTCCTTTTTTGAAGCTGTTTCAGCAGGAAGCCCGAAAGAATCATAACCCATGGGATAAAGAACGTTAAATCCACTCATTCTTTTGAATCTTGCATAAACATCTCCAATAGTATAATTTCTAACATGCCCCATGTGCAAAAAGCTAGCAGAGGGGTAAGGATACATCTCCAGAACATAATATTTTTTTTTCTTGGAATTTTCCTCTGATTTGAAAGCATGAGCTTTTTCCCATTTATCTTGCCATTTCTTTTCAATCTTGGCAAAATCCAATTCTTTTGTCTCAGAATTTTCCATGGTTTAATATCTACAGTCAAGCTTTAAAACATTTCTACAGTTGAAAAACAACTCTAAAACATATTTTTAAATAATGTAAAAAGCTAAATAGAATATGGAAAAAATTCAAGCTTATTTGATTGGAAATACTGTTTTTAGCAATTCTTCTGAAGCTTACACTCTTTATGAAAAAAGCAATTTTGGGGAAAAATCAGACGGAAAAATCGTTTACTCTTTGGCTGAAGCACTTTTCCTTGTTGAAAAGCAAAAAATACAAATCCTGTCCAAAAACAAGTCTGTTTCCAAAGACGAACTTTTCAACAAATTCAAAAAAATTGATAAAAGAATAAGTGTAAAATATCCTGTTTTCCGAGATTTAAGAAACAAAGGTTATATTGTAAAAACTGCTCTTAAGTTTGGAGCAGACTTTAGAGTTTATGAAAAAGGGGTGAAACCAGGAAAAAAGCACTCTGCTTGGATTGTTTTCGCGGATTCGGAATCCAATTCTTTTAACTGGCAAGAATTTTCTTCCAAGAACAGAACCTCTCATTCCACAAAAAAGAAACTTCTTTTGGCAATTGTCGATGAAGAAATGGATGTGACTTATTATGAAAGCTCTTGGATAAAGATGTAATCCTTGCTGATTTCTTGCTGATTCCAACATAAATATTTATAACATCTTTGTTTTTATTTGAAATATGGCAAGCAATGCTTTAGAAATAAAAGAGAAAATTATCAGTTTTTTGGAGCGAAGAGGTCCTAGTTTACCTGTTCATATTGCTAAAGAAACAGGGTTGAGTATACTTTTTGCTTCTGCTTTTCTCTCTGAAATACTCTCAGAAAAAAAAATTAAAATGTCTTATATGCGAATTGGAACATCCCCCATATATTTCCTTCCGGGACAGGAAACTTTTTTGGAAAATTTTTCTCATGCTTTAAAGAAAAAAGAAAAAGAAGCTTTTGTTATGTTGAAAGAACAAAGATTTCTTCAAGACACAGAAGTGGAACCGGCAATAAGGGTTGCACTCCGAGAAATTCGCGATTTTGCTGTTCCTTTCCAAAATGAAGAAGGGATTTTCTGGAGATATTACAAAGTTCCGGAAGCAGAATTCTATGAGTCTAAAAAACAAGAAGAACTAAGAAAAATAGAAAAACAACAAGAGAAAATTTACTCTAAAGAAATTTCTGAAATTAAAGACGAATACTCTAATGAAAGAGAAAATGAAAACGAACAAGAACTTGAAGAACAACAAGAGTCCCTCGAAATTCAAGAAGACAAATTAGAAAAAACAAAAATAACCCCGAGAAGAGTTGAAGTTGAGGACATTTTCGATAAATCTCAGAAGAAATCTGTTAAAAAAACTGATAAAAAGAAGGCTGCATCAAGAAAAGAAAAAAAAGTAGATAAAAAATCTTCTCCAAAAAGTAACACTAACAAATTTTTCAATAAGGTTAAAACATATCTTTCTGAAAAGGGAATTGAAATTCTAGATATTGAAGAAGCTAACAACACCGAAATTGTGCTGAAAGTAAAAGAAAATCAAAAAGAATACTTGATAGTTGCTTACAGCAAAAAGAAAATAACTGAACAGGAAATAACCAAAGCTTACAAAAAGTCAGTGGAAATGCAGGTTCCTTACAAAATTCTAGCGTTAGGGGAGCCTCTCAAGAAATTAGACAATCTAATTGAAGCAATAAAAGACTTGCAAGGCATTGAAAGAGTCGATTAACCCTCAAAAAAAGATATCCTGAAAAGGGAAAAACTTAGAAAATTCTTAATAGAAAGCCTTAAAAAATAACAAATACAATCCTCAATGATTAATATGGGTAAAATTAAAACAAAACTAGTTAAGAAAACTGCAGAAACATTTATCAAAGAAGGTGTTGGTTTCAGCGAGGATTTCGAGAAAAATAAAAAGATACTTGGAGATACGATGCCAAGTAAAAAAATAAGAAATCAGGTAGCGGGTTTTGCGACAAGAATTAAGAGAAGAAAAGAGAAAAAGCCTCTTGTAAATCTTGAAGAAATGCAATAATTCAAAAATCTAGCTATTTTCTAAAATTTCGGTCAAAACTCTTAAGTTTCAATTTCAAAAACCTTTAAAAGAAGTTTTTTTCATATTACTTTATGGCTGCATAGCTCAGTTGGCAGAGCGCCTGTCTCATGAGCAGGAGGTCCTGAGTTCGACTCTCAGTGCAGCCATTTTTTATTTAAAATTCAAAATAAGTAATGATTCTAAAAATAAAATGTAACAAGGGATTAACCCAAAGGCAACCCCTCAAAATAAAACAATTTGTAAAAAATAAAAAAAGTTGTGAAAGTTAAACTAAGAAAAAATAAAGGTTATTTATTTCTTCTTTTTCTTTGTAGCTTTCTTTGCAACCTTCTTTGTAGCTTTCTTTTTTGCTGCCATTATTTAATACCTCTTTTTTAATTACTAACATCAGTAATCAAATGTTTAAAAATTCTTCGGTATTTTTCAAAAATCAAAATAATTTTCTCGTCGAGAAATTCAAAATAATATTTTTTCAAGAAAAAATCGTTAAAAAAATAAAATCTTTTATTTTTTTCTTGTGTTTATTTTTTCTCCGAATTCAGAAATGTTTTTTCCTTTCAAAGAGAATTTTATTGCTTCTTTTAATTCATCGACGGAAATTCTTATCTGCTCAGTTGTATCCCTAATCCTGATTGTTACATCATTATTTTTCAAACTTTCTTCATCAATTGTAATACAAAAAGGAGTTCCAACTTCATCATTTCTTGCATATCTTCTACCAATACTTCCTGTTGCATCATAAATAACATTCCAATCTTCTTTCAAATCAAAATAAATTTTTCTTGCAAAATCAGTCAATTTGTCGTCGTTTTTAACCAAAGGGAACACTGCAATTTTAACTGGAGCGACCACTGCGGGAAATTTGAAAATGCTTCCATCTTCTCTCATTGAATAAAACACATCGAGCAAAGTCCAAACATTTCTGTCAACGCCAAAGCTTAATTCAAGAACATGCGGGAGTATTTTTTTATTGTTAAATGAAACTTCTAAATTCTTTTTTGAAATATTTTGATGCCCGATTAAGTCATGATCTCCTCGGTAATGAACGCCTGCGACTTCTTTGAATCCTCCAAGAGTTTCCAAATAAACTTCAACATCAAAATGGATTTTATTGTAGAATGCGCGCTCTTTTTCATCAAGTTCTCTAAACCTAAACTTGTTTTTTGGAATTCCAATAACATTCAAATAAAAATTCTGAACTTTGCAAAGATGATACAGATAAAACTTAGGAATTTTCAATTTTTCATTTGCTTCCTGGCAACTGATTTCTTTAATCTCTTTTTCTAGAGCGAGCTTAAGCAAAACTTTTTCGTTTTTAACAGAATTCCAATCTTCATGTTCATTGATTGCGTCTGGATCAAAGAAGATTTGCAATTCTGCCTGACTAAACTCTCTTAATCGGAAAAACATTTGACGAGGAGAAATCTCGTTTCTGTAAGCTTTATCAATTATTGCTAACCCTAAAGGAAGTTTTTCTCTGGTTGCTTTAAATTCTTCATTGAAACTTACGTAAGCTCCCTGAGCTGTTTCCGGGCTAAGATAAGCTTTTTCGTTTTCAAAACCAACATTCACAGAAAACATCATATTGAATTGCTTGGTTTCAGAAAATTCGCTGCCTCCGCATTTAGGGCACTTCAAATTTCTTTTCTTGATTTCTTCATCAATCTCTTTAACCCCTAGTGCTCCTGCATTCTCAACTCCTTTTTCTTCTAAGAATTGATCTGCTCGGAATCTGAAATGACATTTCTTGCATTCGGTCATTGGATCATTAAAATTATCCACGTGCCCAGATGCTTTGAAAACCGGCTCAGGTAAAATGTTATTACTTTGAATTTCATAAAAATTATCCCCTAGTCCAACAATGTTTTTTCTCCAAAGATTTTCCCAATTCATTTTGAGCTGCTTTCCAAGATGCCCATATGTGAAAAATCCTGCCTTGCCCCCATAAAGATTAGCTGTCTGAAAAAATATTCCCCTACTTGAAGCTATTCTAGTTATTTCATCAATCTTCTTTCTTGGATCAACTAAAATTTCTTTAGGCACTTGCTTAGTTTCATCTGTTTCAATTTTTTCTTTTTCTATTTTTGGCTCCATCTTAGTTGTTGTTGATTCATCTTTTTTTAATTGTTCGCTTTTAAAAATTCCCTTTTCAATCTGTGAAATTATTTCAGCTGCTTTTTTCTCTGCTTCTGATTTTTCTTTTCCAAGATAAGCAAGAGTTTTTGTTTTAACTTTTCCCTCTACTCTTTTGTTTTCATTTAAGTAGTAGTATTCTTTTCCGCTAACTGTTTTTTTCACAATAAATGCCATTTTTATACAATTTAATCACAATTCAATAAACAAGTATAGTGCCTAAATTCTTAAATTCTTTGTTTAAAATCTTGCTTTTCTAGATTATACATAAATAATAAGTATTTTATTTATAATGAATATATTTATAAGGAAGATTACACAAATAATAAGTAATGGAAAGGACTCACATATTTAATAACTCAGGGAATTCCTTTAGAATTTGAATCTGAAGGCGTACTTAATTGGTATAATTTAGACAATCAACAAAATATTACTCTTTCTGGAAATAGAAACATAAATACTTCAGAAGGGCTTCACACCTTAAACCTCTTTTCAAATAATAGTTATGGCTTAAGTAAAGATTCGATTTCATTTGTAGTTAACTCCGACTATGTAAAATTTATCATGGATAATTTCAATGAAGATTATGAAATTAGCGACGAATCCCATCTTGAAAACAGAAAAAAAGACAAGAAAGGAGAAACCACCCAAATTTTTGATTACACTCTAGAAGAAATACAAGAGTTAGACAGTCTTATTTTAGATGATAACTTAAACGGAAAAATTGCATTTAATGAACCGGTTAATTTGACAGATAATCAAGAGTTCTCAATTGGATTGATCAATCTCAGCAAAGCAATAAATATTTCTTACAATTATATTGAAATAAACTCAGACTATTTCCCCGGCTTAAATCGGTTTGCCACGTTAACTTTAAGAAACTTAACCTTCAAAAGCCCTCAAATCTTAAAAAATGGACAAGTTTGCCTTGAGATTGAATGTATTCTTTTAGAATACCTAGATGGAGATTTAACTTTTCTTGTAAACAACTTTAGCTCATATTCTGTTCAAGAGAATCCCAATCAAACCCAGATTCCTTCTGAAAGTGGACGTTCAGGAAGTAGTGGATCAATTTTTCCTTGGTCTCAATATAAATTCATGCTTAACCAAGAACAAATCTCTGTGAGAATTCAACAAGGAGAAACTCAGTCTAAAACAATTAATGTAACTAACTATGGAAAAGAGAGAATAGTTCTTACTTTAAACGAATCCGCTACTTTAGAACCATTACTAAAAATTACCCCGCGAACTTTGATTCTAGAGCCTGGGCAATCTAAGCTTGTTCAGATAGACATAATTGCTAGAGAAAATATCTTTTCGGAGATATATTTAGGGGAATTGATGTTTCATACTAACACCAAAATCCAAAAGAGTATTCCTCTTTTAATCGAAGTCGTAACTAAAAGTCCTCTTTTTGATGTAAGAATTTATGTTCCAGAAAAATATCTTCAAATTATGCCTGGAGAAGAAGTATATTACTCAGTGGAAATATTCAACTTAGGAGATATCGATGAAGAAGTTGATGTAGAAGTCGAGTATAATTTAATCAACGAAAAAGGTGAAACTGTTACAAGCCACCATGAATCAATGGCAGTAAGAACAAGGTTAAGTTATATTCGTCATAAAGAAGTACCAAATCATCTTCCTTTAGGAAATTATATTATTTATTTAAAGGTTAAATATGCCGGGCAAGTTTCAAGTACTAGCCAAATGATTACCCTTGGTCCCCATTCTGAAACAGAATATCCTATGCCTACTTTTGTTTATGTTATTCCTTTAATTATCTCGATTATTGCAATGGTGATTTTAATTCTGTTAGTTTGGATACTATTAAAATTACATAAAAAACCTAAAAGATACGCTAAAGTCCGATTAAAAAAATTAAAAAAGCGAAAATAAAACTATTCTGAAAAATAAAGCAAGGAGTGGGGTTCGAACCCACGGATACCCGGGTTGCAGCCGAGCGCGTTAACCGCTTCGCCATCCTTGCGTAAAATAATCAGTTTCTTGCGCTTTAAAAAATAAACGGAACAAACATTAAAAGATTAAGGCTTCCACAAAAGTCTATCTTTTAACGCCCAGTTTCCTTCTATGCTTGGAATCATTTGAACTGTCCCGTTATCATAAAGGATAGCATTCGCTGCAATTTGAGCATTACTTGACCCCAGAGTGTAAGACAAATCTCTTCTGCTAGAAGTCCCAACAATATAAGTATCTTGATAGATTTCCATTGCGTGACTATGAGCGGTTATGCTTTTTCCTCCACCTGTAATTGACCTTGCGACAGCATTTCCCCCTTTTCCCCCATTTTTTCCCTTGTCTCCATGAATTGCAAGCTGGTATCCTTTGATTCTAAGATTATCATTTGCTCTCAAAAATTCAACATTTCTTGGGATAGGTCCAAATTTTTTTAATCCCTCTTGAAGCAAAAGAACAGAATCATCTAAACTTCCTTCGGGAAATGTTCTTCCTGCCTCAATTGCCTTGCTAAATAAATAAGATGCAATCTCTGCATTCCACAAATCTCCTTTCTCTTTCCATCTATCGCTATTGATATACTTTGATAAAAATCTGTGATGATTTGAAGCAACCAGTTTTATCTTAACTCGTTCAGGAACAGACAAAGAAAGTCTAACCAACTCAGCGTAATCTGCTTTTAATTCATCTTCCAAACTAAGTCTGCCTCTTCCAAGCTCTCTAGCTCTTCTAATGTAATTATCTTCTTCATGATGATTTATGCTGAACCCATCAAAGAAATCGTGTAAAACAATTGTATTGGGCCGGAAATATTGAATCATTTCATCATTTGCTTGAATTGCTTTTTCGTCATGATCCCCCCAATGAATATCTCCTAAAACAATCGCTTCAACTCCCACTCTTCTTGGGTCTTCAGAGCCATTAAACTCCCATCCTAAATCCACAAAGCTACCGTCTTCTTTAGCGCGAAGATTTCTTATATGATAATATTTATTATCCAAAACTTCAACAATTAATCCTCCAAGAATATGATTTCTCTCAGCAATATCTCCTTTAGCATTAGCTAGATTGTAATTAGGATAAGTTACTGCTCCGGTAGTATAAATATATCTTGGAAGCTGAGAGCTAAAAACAGGAACAGGAAGATATCTTTGTTTAGAGTGTGCCATAATCATTGAAGATTCATACTTGCTAACTGCGCTAGCTCTTCCTGTTGTTGGATCTACATTTTGAGGGGGAACAACTAAATCTTGATACTGAAGATTGCTATTGAATATAAAAGAAGAGCCTTCGAAAATATCTCTTCGGTCTGATAATTCTTCATGAAGAACCTGCTCTTTGCAATTTTTTCCTGCGATAGGAAAAATAATCAATCTTCCATCGGTTAGCTCTCCTAGTTTTTCAAATCCTTCTAAAAGATCACTGTGAGGAATTGCCTTTCCCTCTCCTATTCCCAAAGGAGGCTTGTCCCCATCTTTATTTTCTTCGTAAGAACCTTGAGCAGAAGTCAAAATATAAGTTTTAGGAGAAGTATGCTCTATTTTTTGCCAAGAAGAATTAAGCGAAGAAGAACTCTCAAAATCTGGTCCTAAATGTTCAGCAATTTCTTCCCTCATTTTCCAAGTAAAGAAAAAACATTTCTTTTTAAATTATCCGAAAAAGTAAAATATACAATAGAATACTACATATTCTAAAATATATATTAAAATGATTTTAATATAAATTCCGTCGTTGAGCGAGTATTCTTACTAGAACAATGCCCCCGACAGGATTTGAACCTGCGACCCTTAGCTTAGAAGGCTAATGCTCTATCCAGGCTGAGCTACAGGGGCATCACTAAAACAAAATAAAAAGCTCTTTAAAATCTTTCTGTACAAAGAAATCAGTCTTTAAACAGTTAACTTAAGGAAATCTAAAGCTAGCTCAGAATTCTTGAATGATTTTTTAGCTTCATCTAAAATTTGCTTGGTATTTTTGTAATATCTCTGGCTTATGTGAGTCAAAATTAATTTCTTAGCTTTAGCAGCTTTTGCGATTTCCCCTGCTTGTTTAGAAGTAAGATGATTATACTCTTTAGCCTTATCCTGCAAATCTGCTCCGAAACTAGACTCGCAAATCAATAAATCTGATTGTTTAGAAAAAGGCACAATCTTGGGATTAAAAGAAGTATCTAAAACAAAAGAAATCTTTTTGTCTGCTTCTTTTGTTGTAAAATCTTTAGCTAGATATTTTTTTCCCTTATAAGTCATATTCTTGCCTTGTTTAAGCAGTTTTAAATGCGGCCCAGAGGGAATCTTAGCTTTATCAAGCTTTTTGCTATCAATTCTGATTTGCCCTTTCAAAACGAAATTATAAGCGTTTGTAGGCGTGCCATGAGTCATTTGCTGAGATTCAATATAAAATTCTTCTGTTTCCAAGAACTTTCCCAAAACCTCTTTAACCTCGATTTCATATTCCCTAACAAAAACAAAAGTCTTCAATAAATTCTGCATAAATTCCTTGGTTCCTTTTGGCCCGTAAATATAAAGCGTTTTATTGTAACCGCTTAAAGCCAGAGTTTGCAATATTCCCGGAATTCCTAAAACATGATCTCCATGCCAATGAGTAATTAAAATTCTAGTTATTTTGCAAGGATTAAGCTCTGCGAACCTAAACTGCCTTTGAGTCCCCTCTCCACAATCTACAAGAATATTTTCTCCAGCATAATTCAGAAATATTGATGTGTGACTTCTTTGTTGAGTTGGCACTGCATCAGATGTTCCTAAAAAGGTTATCTCTATTTTCTTGGTCATAATTGAAAAAAGAGAATTCTCTTTATATATATTATGAAATCTTCTAATTATTTGAGAAATCTAGAATTATTCTTTCTTTAATCCAGTGGATGATGGCGAGATAAAAATAATTGTATCTCCTCTCAAGAATCCTACTCCGAGGTTTCTCTTGACGACATTGTTCTCTATTTCTTTTATGTTATCCAACACAAGATTTATGTGGATATCAAAAGCTAACAAAGTACCTACAATTTGTTTATCACCCTTCAACTGTATTAAAACTTCTTTTCCTTTCGAGTTGTTCAATAAGTCTAAAGGTCTCTCGATTCCGTTAACCATAGCTAGATTTTGCAAAAATTCTTTATAAACATTTCGTTAGTAAACGCAATATTTTTTATTTTAATTGAAAAAATGAAAACAAAAGATATTTAAACAAAAAAATTGGAAATCATACTATGAAATACGGAAGAAAAGTAACTGGTGGACGTTATAAAAAACAAAAGAAGAAAAGGTTCTACGAAAGAGCTGGACAAAAGAAAACCACAAAGCTAGGCGAAGAAGTCATCAAAACTTCAAGAATCACCGGCGGAAACACAAAAACTTCTTTGTTAAGAACAAAAAAAGTAAATATCCAGAAAAAAGGAAAAACAATTCAAGCAGAAATAAAAAATGTAATTGAAACACCTTCTGATAAATTCTTAGCAAGACAAAACATTATAACAAAAGGAACAATCCTCGATACAGACAAAGGAAAAGTTAGAGTAACAAGCCGTCCAACACAAGATGGAGTTGTTAATGGAATTCTAGTTGAATAAGATTTAAAACTAATTTTAAAGAAAATTAAACAAAAAGTTGTTACTTTTAGCTAGTTTTAATTAGCGAAAGCTTTATAAAGGCAATCTCTTTATAAATTTTACGTAAATTTCCAACTGAAAATAATTCTAAAACAAAAATGGCAATGGTTAAAAAATGCCCAGAATGCGGAGGAATCCATATTACTCATGACCCTCAAGCAGGAGAAATTATCTGTAATGATTGCGGATTAGTCATTGAAGAAGAGATGGTTGATTCTGGAATGGACCTTTCTGGAAAATTCGACAAATCTGAAAAGAAAGGGCGTGGGGGGGCTCCAATAAGCATGCAAAAATTCGATAAAGGACTTATTACAAATGTTGGAGAAATTTCTGATATTTACAAGCTTGAACCGGGGCAAACAAGAAAATTCTTAAGATTAAAGAAATGGCAAGAAAGAGTTTCAACATCAATTGAAAGAAACTTGAGAATGGCAATGGCTGAACTTAGAGTTATTGCCTCTTACTTGAATCTTCCAAATGTTGTAAGAGATGAAGCTGCAAGAGTCTATCATTTTGTTTTAGAAAGAGGACTTGTAAGAGGAAGAAGCATGGAATCAGTTATAGCTGCTTGCTTGTACACTGCTTGCCGTTCTTACAGTATTCCAAGAACATTAGATGAGATGGCAACAGCTTCTGATGTAGACAGAAAAGAAATTGGAAGAACATACAGATTCATCATAAGAAAACTTCAAATTAAAATTAAGCAAAGCTCTCCAAAAGATTACATTTCAAGATTCGCTTCTGTTTTGAAACTTTCTCCAAAAACCCAGAATGATGCTCTTAAAATATTAAAACGTGCAGAAGAAGTTGAATTAACTTCTGGAAGAGGGCCTGCTGGAATTTCAGCTGCTGCATTGTACGTCGCTGCTTTAATGAACGATGAAAAGAAAACTCAAAGAGAAGTTGCAGACATCGCAGGAATAACTGAAGTTACAATCAGAAACAGATACAAAGAATTAATTGAAAGACTTAGCTTAGAAGACAAGATAAAGCAAAAAGAATCTGAATCTAAATCTGATAAGAAAAAAGAGCACAAAGAATAATTCTAGATAATTTTAATCTACATTTAGTTGCGTTCATTTAAGCTTTTTAAACTCTGAATACTGAAAAATATTACGCGGAAGTGCCGGAGTGGTCAAACGGGCTGGATTTAGGCTCCAGCGGCTTAGTGCCTACATAGGTTCGAATCCTATCTTCCGCATGAAGATTTCTTTATTAAAATTAGTTCTGCGCAATTAATTAGAAATGCATTTACTTAAATTATACAGAAATCCGTTATCACAAGAAGAAACACAAGCATCAATTTGCTCTTCGGTGCCGCCTTCAGAAACACAACTTTGTTTACAAGAATCTCTCTGAGATTTATATATATCAGAACACTCCTCATATTTAACAGTCTCACAATCTTTATTTTCAAATCTATTTTCTGAACTTTTCTTAGGAACACATTTTCCATTTTCACAAGCAGATTCATAACAAATTTTTGTACAACTTTCATCTGAAGCATCTTGGTATTCACAAGGGATAATTTCTGTGCAAGGATTTGCAGTGGAACACTCTAGAGGATTACTAATTTCTTCTGAAGACTCTACATTATTTATCCCAGTATTTGTTAAACCAGAAGAATCCGGAGCAACTACGAGTCCATTGAGTATCATTTCACTATAAATTTCAACCTTCAATAATAACAATTCTGCTTTTTGATTGTTAAAAATGACTTTATCAAAGATTCTATCAATCTCAGCTAATGCATCATTATATTTTCCTTGATCTCTTAAAGTTCTAATATTTTTGATTAATTCTTTTAAATCCCCTTCATTAAAATAACCTTCTTCGCTAGTTAATCTATCAAGAACACTTTTTTCTATATCTTCCATTGTTCCCTCTCCAATGGATTCTAAATCTTTTCCTTCAGAATTTATTGCTTTAAGCAAATCAGGACTGTTTAACATTTCTTTAACTCCTTTTGTGTCAAGCCAACATTTCAATTGTGCACTTCCGCAAGTTCCAACTTCTGCCCAACGAGCAGCATCTGTTCCCTCTCCAGGATTATTTGTAGAACACACTCGGATAATATCAAATCCATAAATTTGAGGATCAAATAATGTTGATGCTGCAGATCCGGGGCTCATTCCTAAAGATGCCCCCATCAAAGTATGCCATCCGATTTTTCCAGAAATACATTCTTTTTGTGTGCTTATTTCTGTTTGACTTATTTCTTTTGAAACATAAGTATCAGTTAAATAATCAACTGCAAAAGAAGTTGAAACTTGTTTGAATCCGCAATTATCAATTCCATTAATGGAAATACATAGTTCTTTATAACCTGGAACAGCAGTAAAGTCTTTGGTTTCTGTTGCATAGCTTCCTGCTGGAATTGTTCCTGATGCAACAACTTTATTTGAAGAAATACTTTCTCCCCTCAAGAAAACACTATAACTAACATCTGCATTATTTCCTGCAAAAATATGATAGAAAACTTTGTAATGAGAACTAGGGGTTCCAACACTACTAATTTTAGTTTCATCAAATCTAGCATGATATTGAGTAGGAGAATCTGGCTGTAATGCTTTGCCTGCAAATTCAATGAATCCACTAAAGTTTGAAGGAATAGGTGTAGACATAAAGTTCTTACAGAAAGAACCCCCAACAGAAGTAACTTCCTTGGTGGAAAATGCTTTTTGTGAACTTACTCCATAAGTCTCTTTCAAAGATTCCAAGGAATCCATTATGTAAGTTGCGCTGTCTGTGAATAATAATTCTCCTCCGCCAGAAGCTTTTTGTTTTGTCACTAAATTAATTAAACCAGGCAAAGCTGATTTAGCTAAAGGCACAGCTTTTTCATAAAATAATTCGCATATATACACACTTCTAATTTGATCGCAAATTCCAACTGTTTCTCCGGTGTCTAAACTTGTTTGCAAACAATCTCTATAGGAAGTTTGAATTGAATTCCAATTGTCAATTCCTGCTTTTATTCCTGTTAAACAAACAGGGATGTAAACTCCTTCTTTGATATTTGGCAAACATAAAGCAATGCTTCCAATAATTCCTGTTTGAATTACATTGTTAACTTTGTAAGCTCCTCCGAAATCGCATCTGCTTGGAGGGCAAACAACAGGGTCGCAAAGATTGAATAAAACAGTGCATTCTTCTGCAGACATAATATTCTGACATTGAAGCACAGATGAAACAACACTCAAAACTTCAACAGCAATTTCTTTTCCATCAATTGCAACTTTAGTTGCGCCAGGCTTGTAAGCTGTTCTTGCTGCTGTAATTTTACGTCTTGCTAGTTCTATCAACTCTTGAGTTTTAGTATCAAATCTAGCGATACTCCCGATGCTAGGATCTAAACTAACATAGAGAACTTTATCATCTTTAAATCCGCTGTAGAAATCAACAACGCCATCTCCTCCGACATTCCCTAAATAAAATCCAATTAAGTTTCTAGAGATGTAATCTTCTTGGTTCATAGCAGCATAAATTCCATTTTCAATATCCACCGGAACCAATGCAGGAAGTCCCTTGTAATCTCCCTCCTCATAATATTTTACAATTGGATTTTGAATTTTTGAACTCGTTGTTCCAGAAGAAGGATTAATTGACTGAGAGGTACTAATAATTTGATTATAATTTGTGTCTAGATTTAAACTCAATGCTTTTAGTTTTCTTTCCGCAGAACTCTTAAGATTTGGATTATTCAACATTTCTAAATAAATCTTAATTTCTTTTAACTGATTAACTGTTGCGTAATTTAAACTTTGAGAAGAAAAAGCAAATTCTTGATAAGTTGAAGAAGATCTTATCATTTCTTTGTAGTCTTGTTTAAGTTTCGTAGAATCTTGTAAAGAAAACTCTCCAAATTGAGACCCTTCCTCTTCGTCTCCATTCAAAATTCCATCACAATCTGCATCATTTTCAATATTAGAACAATCTGTTTTCTTGCTAAATTCTTCATCGGCTTTAGCGACTATTTCTGAATCAAGTTGTTCAAGATTTTTATTTTTTTCTTGAACATATTTCACTTCTTCTTCAATTGCTTTAGAATTATCTAACAAACAATCTTCTAAAGAATAAACATTTTGTTTTGGATCATCTGCTTGTGCTTGACAAAATGCTTTCCAACCTCCTGCACCGTTGATTACTGTTGCTCTTGCAGCAGCTTCTCCACTGAATAAATTTATAGTCGCTCGAGTCATCATATAAGCTTGTCCTGCATAACATGCTCCTTGTAAAGCTTTCAATCCCACGTCCATCGCACTTGAAATTTTGTTGAAAGTTTCTATGCTCTTGTTAACATTATCGATTGCTTCCTTAGTTTTTTCTGGTGAAAGTTGAATTGCTCTTTTTTCAATTCCTATCTTGAATCCGAATGGAACAGAAGAAGAGCCTTTATTGAATTGAGGAACAATTGAAATCTTTGCTGTTCGCTTTAAATTAATTTTTTCTAAATCAATTTCATAATTCCCGACTTTTCCAGTTTCACCAATTTTAATTTTAATTGTTTGTGAAGTTAAAGTTGATGGGTTTCTATTAGTTGACGTAGGTAAAAATTGCACTTTGAATGTCGCAGTATCGTCTGTTAAATCTGTTAAAGTAATTGATTCTTGAGAAGCGCTTGACAAACTCGCCTTAAGGTCTTTTGCTAAAAAGTATCTTTGATTTCGCGCAGAACTTGAAGAAACATAAACTTCTACACTGTAATCTTGAACATCTGGATGAATTACATCTACCAAAGAAATTGTCTTTGAAGAGTCCCCAACAATAACTGCCCTCGAACTTGTTTCAGAATTAGAAACTTGATTCTCGCTGCAAACAGTTGGAATCACAGAACTTGAAAAAGAAAATGCAAATTCTTCGCAGAATTCTGCTAAATCTCTGTTTTGATTTATGCTTGCTGAAAGTGAAATCATTTCTTCTAATGCTTCTTCAACAATAGTTTTTTCAGAGTCAGTTCTTTTTTCTTGAGGATAATTTTCAACAAGCTCCGCATAAGCTTGCTTTGCAGAATTATAATTATTCAACACATCTCCTGAAAGAGCTTTGTTTTCTGGGATAGCAAATTTAAGAGTTGTAATTTCTGGCAATTCTGGGACCGCACTAATTCCTGTTAATTGATATACCCAGTCTCTTAAATCTTGAAGAGATATTTTTTCAATGTTTATGCCATTTTCTCCTTTAACAAGATAAACCCCTAAAGGAACGATTGTGTTTTTTCCTCCAGAACTAAATGTTGAGGTTTTTATGAGATCTTGCCACGTGGAAAAAGCATTGCTAATTGTGAAGATGTTATTTGTAGTGGCTGCTTTTAGATAAATAGAAGAACGATCTTGAGATAAAAGATTCAAAAAATCTTCTTTTCTTGTTTCAGTGCTTAAATAGATGATAATAACTGGTTTTCCGAGATTATCTTCACCAATATATCCAATAAATAATTTTTTCCCTGCAAAGTTTCCAGAAGGATATTCGTAAATTTCATCTCCTACTTGTAGATTTGTCTTTAAATTTTCTCCTACAACTTCTAAATCCACAGTAGGCTGAATTCCTAAAGTGAAAGAAGTCTTTGAAGTAGCGCCATCTTCTAAGCATTGAACTTCAACATTTCTAAACAAACTGTCTTGATTGATATTTGCAACAGTGCATTTTCCATCTAAGAATTTATCGCCTTTAATTAATTCAATATTTGAACCATCCACATTTAATCTAGCTCTGCTAGAAGGATTGATTGCGATATCATCTATTTTCACTTTCATAGAAGCATCGCAAACACTGAATCCAGGAATTTTTAGCTCTCCAGAAGTCTCGCCTTCTTTTAATTCTAAATCTGAAAGTTTAACTCCAAGATTGTCATGAATTGATAATTTAACTTTGTCTTTGGAAACTTCTTCCACAGAAACAATTGCTTTGTTATTGAAGATAGGAACAACAGTATTTTCTAAATCATTTAAACTTTCACTGACATAAAAGGTTGTGGAAGCGATTCCTTGATTTGTTCCAGAAGAATAAGAAATTTTTGCGGTGAGATTTCCCTCGACAAAATCAGGCATTGCGCTTTCATTAGGCTGTCTTTTCAATTCCACAGATAAATATCCGATATTTTGATAAGCCATGAAATTTTGTTCAAGCCCGTATTTTTTAGCTGTTTCAGAAGGCACAAATCCCACCCCCCTTACTTCAGAACTAGCTGAAGAACCGGTAAAACTGACTCCGTCAATAGATTTTATTTTCACTGCAGGGTTTAATTGCAACGCTTGAATAGGGCAATAAACTAAGACATTGTTTTCTTCCAATAAATCGCTTCTAACCGGAGCAGGCTCGCATCCAAAAGGCGCGACTCTAATCAATAAATCCTGCCCAGAATTGCAAATCATTCCCTCTTTCTCAATTTTTTGTTGTTCAGGATAAGTGTAAACTTGCTTGTCAAAACTAAAAAGAGAAGCAGCAGAAATCTGGCTTAACAAAGTTAAAACTACTAAACTTAAAATCAAAACTGAGATAAATATTTTATTTTTTGTCATCTGAAATTAATTGAAAGCTTTTTTTCTTCTAAAATAGCATGATTACTATTTAACTGTTCAATTGTTGTTGGAACAGGAAGCTTCTCTGCATTTATTTCAATAATTCTTGAAGATTGCAATTTATTTTCCAAAGCATAGTATTCAGTTTTTCCTCCTCCCGATAAAACTGAAGAAATAATTTGCTCAGGGCTTGTTATTTCAAAGCATTTTTCTTTTGTGAATCCAAGCAATCCGCTGAATCCTTCTGGAACATCCACGCATTTCTGCGCTGCTGAGGCTCCAAATCTAATTGAGCCATTTTCATAAGACTGAACTTGGATTTTATAAGCCCCTTCATGTAATTCAATTGTCTTTTCTTGAGGATAAAACAAAGTCTTGGTTTCATAAGCTGAAATAAAGCTAATCATTGCAGGATTAGAAGATGAAACTCCGCTTAGTTTCAAGTCTATCTCTAAGGGATATGATTTGTCTAGAATAACATTAAAGTTTCCAGAATTTATTGTGGATAAGGTGCTTCTAGATTCTGCAAATCCTGAAGCAGAGACAAGAAGTGTTCCTCCAGAACATTGAGGGAAACTTTCTTGCAAAACTCCAGATGAAGTTTGCCCGATTGAACATTTTTCTCCAAGGCATTCATAAGAGATATTTGCTTCAACGGGTTTAAGATTAGAATCGTAAACTGAAACAATCATCGGAGTATTTTTGTAAGGACAGATGTCTGCTCCTGGCGCAACAACTTCCTCACTTTTCAAAGGCACCCTAGGATTGTTTCTTTCAATTCTCACTAAAATTGGAAATTGAAAGATTTCATCTCCTTCTCTTATCTGAACTAAAACAGGATATCTTAAAGTGTAAACAAAATGATAAGGTACATAACAAAATCCGAGGATTCCTAAACCTTCTTGATTCCCAATAGGCTTCGCAATCAAGAAATTTTCTTCTGATGGCTCTGCTTCAAATCTTTTTGCCCAGTTAGGAGATGTTATGAAATTAACTTCTTGTCTAACGGGAAGATTCACTGAGAAATATTCTTTTTCAGCTCCATTTTTCAAAGCTAGAGTATTAGCTTGAATTGCTTGCTCTAATGTCTTAAAGATTTCATTGGAATTCCACACTTTTGGACCACAACTAATTTCCACTCCGTCTACAGGCGCGTATAATTTTAAAACATCTAACCCATATTCTTCTAAAAATAAAGTTTGTTGCTCATAATCATAAACTTTCTTTGCAGACTCATAAAGTCTTCCAAAATTAGAGGCAACTTCAACAGGGTGATTTTTAATCTGTACTTTTTCGTCTCCCCTAGAAATGATTAAATCCTGAGAAACACTAATTTTAACATTATTAGAATTGATTGCCACTTCAGTTGAAGGTGTGCCCATCTCAATATCAAATCCTTGAGAAAGATAATCACTAAAATCACATCTTGAAATTTGAGAATCCACAAATTCCCCCAGTTGCTGTTCCATTAAAGATTTCGTGGGAATTTGCTGTTGAACAATATTGTTCCCAGAGACATATTCCCAATAAGGAACTTTAATTCCTAAAAAATTCAGCTGAGAAGAAAAAGGCATATATGCAGAACCCATTTCCAATTCTGGAATCTCTAAATAGCCTCCCTGACTATTCATAGTATTTATTCCTGCCAAAGCTTCTTGCTCAATACAAGAAAGGTAATATCTATATGCTGGTTGCAAAGATTCTGGAACTCTAGAAAAGTTAAGAACATCATTTTTAAGTAAAAAGAAAACTGCAACAACTGCAACTAAAACTATTGCAATAATGATAAAAATAGTCACCTGCCCTCTTTTATTTTGCATAAACAATTCAAGCAGAAATCATATATAAATCTTATTGAGATTTCACATACAATCCGAGAATTGTTACAATGAATTTCTTAAAAATATCCTCGATTCTAGAAAAACCTTAATCTTTAAATATTCAATTGATTAACAGAAATTAAAGGTCTCGTGGTCTAATGGTACGACGCTTCCTTGACGTGGAAGAGATCGCAGGTCCGATTCCTGCCGGGACCATTGAAATTCATAATTTTAATGAGTTTTCAAGGTTGATTTGTAATAATTAGCTTTAAAAACCCATTTTATTATAAAGAAGCATGAAAATTCCAAAAACAACTAAAAGATTTTGCCCTTACTGTAAAAAGCAAACTCAGCAAAAAATAAAGCTAGTTTCCACAGGAGCAAAAAGAGGAACCCTTACCAGAGGTTCTCTTCAAAGAGCTAAGCAAAGAGGATTAAACAGAGGAATTGGAAACAAAGGAAAATGGGGAAGTAAGCCTCCAATTGCAAAAAACAAAAGAAAATCCAAAACAACTAAAAAAACAAATATTATGTATACTTGCACTGTTTGTAGTAAATCCAAATATCAAAAAAAAGGTATAAGAATGGGAAAACAAATACAAGAATAAATAATTAACAGGTAAATTAAATAAAACAAAATGGCACAAGCAAAAAGAAAGAAAAGATTTTTTGAAGTGGATATTCCAATTTTAGGAAAACAAACTCAACTTCAAGCTTATGAACTAGAAGAATTAGAAGGTTCCTCAATCAAATATGACTTAACAAGAATGCTTAGGGGAAAAAATGTTCTTTTGCATTTAAGAGTTGTAAAAAACAACGACAAAATGGAAGCTGTCCCAAAAAAAATTGAAATTGTGCGCTCAGCTTTGAAAAGAATGGTAAGAAAAGGAACAGACTATGTTGAAGATTCCTTCTCTACTAAATCAAAAGACGCAGTTATAACAATAAAACCATTCATGGTTTCTAGAAGAAAGATTCATCGTTCTGTCAGAAACGCATTAAGAGAAAAAGCAAAAGAAGAGTTAATTGCGTATCTTAAAGACAAAGAAAGTGAAGAACTTTTCAACGAAATAATCAAAAACCAGCTTCAAAAAATAATAAGCCTTAAACTTAAGAAGGTTTATCCTTTATCTGCATTTGAAGTGAGGATTCTTGATATTGAAAAGAAACTGTAAGCTCAGATATCTGTTCTGGCATAAAGCCAAAATTTTTAAATCACTTGTTTTTTAGAATAGCAACGCCTGTATAGCTCAGCGGCAGAGCATCAGTTTTGTAAACTGGGGGTCGGGGGTTCAAATCCCTCTACAGGCTTTGAATTACAAAGATTTTTAATTCTTAGATAATTTAACAGATTTATGAAAAAGAGTTGTTGTGATGATTGCTGCGATTGCTGTGATTGTTGCTCTTGTAGTCTAGGCAGTAAGATATTGAATTTATTCAAAAGAAACAAATCTAGAAAAATAAAAGGAGCAGAGATTATTGCACCAAGTAAAAAACCAAAAGCTCCGAAAATGGACAGATGCAAAATCTGTGATAAGAAATTAGCTTTAACAACAGGATTTTTATGTGATTATTGCAATGAATGGCATTGTGAAAAACACAGACTTCCAGAAAAACACAAATGTAAAAAAATTCAGAATAAAGTTTCTTCCCCTAAAAATTGGGGTTTGAAATACAAAAAAGATTAAAAATGACTCTAAAAAAAGAGTTAAAATTCTCAGATTATAACAAAGACTTTCCGAAATTATTCAAAAAAGAAAAATCTTTTTTACAAAAAATAGAAGCAAGAGAGGTTCATCACGTTGGCAGTTCTGCTATGCCGGGAATGCCTGGAAAAGGTGCGATTGATATACTGATACTTGTTAAAAATCAAAAAGAAAAATTAAAATTGAAAAAAAGGCTACTAAATCTAAAATACATTCAAGGAAAAACAAAGGAAAGGTTTAGATCTTTTTTCTGGAAAATTCAGAATAATCAAGAGTATTGTCTCCATTTAATTCTCTCCTCTAATCCCCATTCCAGAGATCAAATTATTTTTAGAGATTTTATAAATAAAAATCCCAAAGAGTTTAAGAGATATCTTAGGCTAAAAAAACAAAATTTCGAAAGATCTAGAGGGGACAGAAGCAAGTATAGAAAATTAAAAGAAGAGTATTTTAAAGAAATTTTAAAAAAACTAATCTTACCAAAAAAAGATTGATTATCTTCTTTTCTTCGCTTTCTTTTTAGTCTTCCCGGCTTTGAAAAGCTTGATTAGTTTCTTAACCTTGGAAGCTTTGCTTTTCTTACTCGGTTTTCTGCCAGAATTCTTCTTTGCCTTAGCTTTTTTTCTTACAATTCTTTTTGTTTTCTTAACTCTTTTTTTCATCTTCTTAATGGGACTCGGTGAAGGAGTGCCTTAAGCGCACTTGTCGAATCAATCTTAACCTATCGACGGGCTTTAAAGGTTATCTCCTTCGCGCCATAAGAGAAGCTTAGTTGGTACAGGTTTCGTAAGGAGAGTTATAGTCCCTTCTCCGTATTGATAGCTGAATACCAAGCAGAGGCTTTTATGGTCACATCCTTTCCAGGACAACCGGTAAAAAATCAACGTATAACTTCTTTTTAATCATTTTTGACGACTATAAAAGGACTACACAGCGACGATAAAAAGTTAAACTATTCAAATCAAGACTAAATTTAAATCGTCGAGAAAAATTAATCGTAAATTAAATTTGCCCAGTTTGATTAAACTTAGCCATCATTTTTTCTACAATAACTTGAGGAGCAAATCCTTTTCGACTACATGCTTTTACAAACTCGTCATAGACTTTTCTGTCTACAACATAGTCAATTTTCATTTTTTGTGCTCCTGGTGGAGTTGATGCCATTATTGTTTCAATAAAATTCTTTTTATAAATTTATTCAAAAAGATTCAAAACAAAAGTATAAAAACTAAATTAGATAAAGAAGCTCATGTGGCAAGATAATCTAATCAGTATTGTTAATTTAACCATGATTTATGCAGTAATTATGCAAGTCATAAAGGGTTTCAAGGATAAAAGAAGACATATCAATTTTCAAACAGGATTAATTACATTCCTGGGTTTATACGCTACAGCTATTGCGTTTTTTTCATTAGGGCTAACTTTCTCCGCAGTCACGGTTTTTGTTAGCGGAACACTTTGGTTAATCTTGTTTATTCAAACCCTGATTTATAAAAAATAAAGAAATTAATTCTTGCTAGATTAATCTCTCCAAGAGTTATCTTAACTTAACAGCTGTCCCGTAAGCAAGTGTTTCCACTGTCCCAGATAAAAGCACTGCTGTGTTGAAGTCTACATCTATGATTGCATCGGCACCCATTTCTATTGCTTGGTTAACCATTCTATTATAAGATTCGTCTCTTGCTTGGTTAACCATCTCGGTGTAAGTTTTAACTTCTCCGCCAAGCAGATGTTTCAACAATGCAGCAATATCTCTAACAAAATTCTTTGCTCTTACTGTGCTGCCCATAACAATACCTTGTATTTTCACCACTTTCTTCCCAGGAATTTCTGAACCGGTTGTAACAATTATTTGTTTCATCTTCTCTTTTTATTAGATTTAATTGACTTAATAGATTTTGATTTTCTTTTTTTCTCAATTTGCTCAATTTCATCTTCTTCTCTATTAAAGAAAATTATAATTCCGAAAATAAAAAGTGCGCCACCCAAAATTTTAGATAAATAAAAGAACATTCCCAGTCCGACAAGACTAACTGCAATTCCAATAATTGTTCTTATATGCATAAAGAGAATAAAAGAAATCTATTAATAAATTTATTGTTCTATTCTTTCTGCTTTTCCATCTTCCACTAGTATTTCAACGATTTGGCTTGGAAGATTTGCAATCTGCCCTTTTTTGAATCCCCCTAATTTTTCTCCATCTGGCCCAAGAAATTCTTCAACATCTGTTTTAAATGAAACCAGCTCATTTTTGAAAGTCTCTGCTTTTCCATTAAGCAATTCAACAAAATTTCTATCTGATTTTTCTAAACATTTCATTAAATCCTCAAAAAGCTCTTTTTCAAAATCAAGCATGTTATCAAAATCTCTTTTAGAAATTCCAATTTCAGAAGCAACTAAGATTAAATTCAAAATTTTCTTTCTTCTTCTAAGCATTAATTCCTTAAACAAAGTAAGAGCGTTTTCTAGTTGCTTTTTTGTTTTTATATTAGAATCTGAAAAAGAGTCTTCCTCTTTTGAAAACATCTCTTTTTTTTCCTTCATGTATTCTGAAAAGTCATAAATAAAGTTTTTAGGCAATTCTTGCAGTTGTTCAGAATATTTTTCTTTTCTAGTTGCATCGTAAATATCACTATAAGCTATCATATTTCCAACAGAGTATAGGCGTTTTTAATAATTGTTATTCTAAAAAATCAAAAAGTCTAGATGAATCCTATCTGATAAACTTAGCTTTTTTCAACATTTCGCCTGCAATCATCCTGCCAAGATTTCCGGTTCTTGCTTCTCTTTCACAGAATTTTCTTCCAATGATTCTTGGGCCTTCAATTTCTCCTTCTTTTAAAACAGGTTTCTTTTTTACCTGAGGAATTGAACGATTACTATCATAAAAAAGCACAGGTACAGGCTCAGCAGAATGGGCTTTAATCTTTGAAACAGTGGAATGATCTGCAGATACAACTAAATTGATATTGTTTGGAGGCAAGAATCTTTTCAAAAACTTAAACAAATTTGCATCAATATACTCAATCATATCTCTTTTTTCAAAAGGCTTATTGTCATGTCCTGGCAAATCTGTTTCTTTTAAATGAATGTAAAAGTAGTCATATTTTTTGTGATATTTTTTTATGTATTTAATTGCATGCTTGCAAGCAAGTCTCAATCCATCATAAAGGTTTTTGTAAACATCAATATCTTTTATTCCAGGATAATTAAATCCGTAAACACCCATTCCGGAAACTTTAGCAATTCCTTTTTCAAGAGGCATGTATCCTAAAGCCATCCAATTTCTATAAAGTTTTAACTTAGGCTTTTCGACACCTGCTCCTCTAAACAACAGGTAATTGGCAGGCATTAATCCCCTTCTTTTTCTTTCAAGATTTACAGGGTGATCCTTCAAAGCTTCATAAACCAAATCAAAGAATTCATTTACAACATTGCAAGTGTAAGGACTAACTTCATCTTTTGTGTTTAAAGGTTTTGATCTTTGTATTTTCATTACTTCTGTAGCTTTTCCATCAACATAAGTCATATCATTTCCTGAAATTGAAGAAGAAAAAGTTCCTCTAAAAACTAAAACTCCTCTGTAACCAACAGTGTGTTTGAATTCAAACTTAATTGGAAAATTAATTGAGTTAATTGTTTTTTCAAATGCTTTTGCTTCTTTGTCAAAAAGCATTCTTCCTGCTCTTCTGTCAATTATATTTCCTTTTTCTAAATTATCAATTGTTGCAAAATTAACTCTTAAAGCTAAATCTCCTTTTGAGAGTTCAATATCCGCACCTCGAGCTTCAAGTTGCCCTCTAGAGCTTAAAGAGATATCATTATCAAAAATAGAAAGAACAGCTTCATCTGAAGCAGGCGCAAATCCCGGTTTGACAGGATAAAGATAGCCTAATTCTCCGCGAGTTGCAAAAAAATCCATATTAGGTGTTTTAGCTGCCTCTAAAGGGGTTTTTCCTTTTAGAACATCACAGGGCAAATCGCCAAGCCCATCCATTATCACCAATATTCCTTTCATATTAAAAGCTACTAGTTTAACTTTATAAAGATTTTTTCAATAGGATGATATTTATAAATTATCCAAGCCTAGCAAAAATATGTTTAAATCATTGAAAGAAAGACTTCAAAATTGGGCAAAAAGTTTCTCAAAAAACAAGCAAGATGAAGAAGAATTAGAAGAAATTGAAGAAAAAGAATCAAAAAATACAAAGAAATCAAAAAAAGATAAGAAATCTGAAAAACCATCCAAAAAGCAAGAAGCCAAGAAAAGCAAAGAAATAAAGAAAAAAGAAAAAAAAGCTAAAAGCAAGAAAAAAGAAGAGATTCAAGAAGAAAAAGAATCAGATGTTGTTGAAGAAATCCCTGAAGAACGATCAGAAGAATTACAACAAATTGAACAAGAAGAGATTGAAACTCCAAAAAAGTTAGGATTTTTCCAAAGAATCAAAGAAAAAATTGGAAAAGTTAAGATTTCTGAAAAAGATTTTGATGAATATAAAGATGATTTAGAGATGTTGCTTCTAGAGAACAATGTTGCACTTGAAGTTTCTGAAAAAATAATTGAAAACTTAAAAGAAAAACTAATTGACAAAGAATTTCCAAAAAAAGACTTATTGAGAGAAATACAAAATGTTCTCAAAGAAATAATTGAAGAGGTTTTAATTGAGCCTTTTGATATTATTCAGGCAATAAAAGACAAAAGAAAAACAGGAAAGCCTTATGTTATTCTTTTCTGTGGAATCAATGGAAGTGGAAAAACAACAACTATTGCAAAAGTAACTGAAATGCTAAAAAAACAAAAGATTTCTTGCATTCTTGCTGCAGGAGACACATTCCGAGCAGCCTCAATTGAACAACTTAAAAAGCATGGAGAAAGATTAGGTGTTGAAGTTGTTTCCAATGAATATGGTTCTGATCCTGCTTCTGTTGGATTTGATGCAATAAAAGCAGCAACAAAAAACAAAATTGATTGCGTTTTAATTGACACAGCAGGAAGAATGCACACTTCCAAAAACTTGTTAAAAGAAATTGAAAAAATCGCGCGTGTTTGCGCTCCAGACACAAAGATCTTTGTGGGAGAATCTATAACTGGGAATGACGCTCTTGAACAAGTGAAAGGATTTGACGAAGCTGTTGGAATAGATGGAATAATCCTCACTAAAGCAGATATTGATGAAAAAGGTGGAACAGCTCTTTCTGTAGGTTATGTTACAAAAAAGCCAATCTTGTTTTTAGGAACAGGGCAAGAATATCATGAAATCGAGCTTTTCAACAAAAAGAAGTTCACAGATAGCCTAGGAATTTAACCTTAAAAAAGTCTAATTCTATGAAAACGCAAAACTTAATAATGCTTGGAAAGCTCTTAAAAACATGCTAGAAAAACTTCAACAAGCACTAAAAAAAGCAACAGACAAGATAGCTAATGCTATATTTCTTGACAAAAATTTAGTGGATACTATTGTGCGAGAGCTTCAAAGAGCGCTAATTGAAGCAGATGTTAATATTGCCCTAGTAAAAGAGCTAACAGATACAATAAGAAAAGCTGCTTTTGATGAAAGAATCAAAGGAATTGAAAAAAAAGAACATTTGATCAAAGTGCTTCATGATGAACTTGTCAAAATCCTAGGAAACTATCAAGCTCTTACTCTTAAAAAAGAACAAAATAGAATCATGTTGCTGGGACTTTATGGTTCAGGAAAAACAACAACTATTGCAAAGCTTGGAAATTATTATGCTAAGCGTGGAAAAAAAGTTGCCCTTGTTGGATTAGATGTTCATCGTCCAGCAGCTTTTGAACAGCTTCAACAGCTAGCTCAAAAAAACAATCTTAATTGCTTTGTAAAAAAAGATGAAAAAGACCCTGTTAAATGCTACAAAGCATTGTACAAAGAAAACAAACTTTCAGAATACGATTTGATTTTAGTGGATACAGCTGGAAGGCATACTTTGGATAGTGATTTAATCAAAGAAATAAAATCTTTAGACAAAGAAATAAAACCAACAGAAAGCATTCTTGTTATTCCAGCAGATATTGGACAAGCAGCTAAAAAACAAGCAAAAGAATTTCATGATGCTGTAAAAATTTCAGGAATAATTGTAACTCGTATGGATTCTAGTGCGAGGGGAGGGGGTGCGCTAACAGCTTGTGCAGAAGTAACAGATGGAGCAGGAGTTTATTTCATTACAACTGGTGAAAAAATAAATGATATTGAAGAATTTAATCCTGAATCATTCTTATCTAGACTTTTAGGAATGGGAGATTTGCAAGCTCTTGTTGAAAAAGTTAAATCTGTTACAGATGAAGGCAAGCAGCAAGAAATTCTTTCTAGAGTGCAACAAGGAAAATTAACGTTAGATGATGTTATTGAGCAAGTTAAATCAATGAACTCGCTTGGAGGATTTGACAAAATAAAATCCATGCTTCCCGGATTTGGTAAGGTGAATGTTCCAGATGAACTAATGCAAAATCAGCAAAACAAAATTGCAAAATGGGAACACATAATCAAGTCTATGACTAAAGAAGAAAAAGAAAATCCAGAGTTATTACAAAAGCAAACATCCAGAATAAACAGAATTGCCAAAGGTGCAGGTGTTACAAACAGTGAAATTCGTGCATTGCTAAAACAATATGACTTGCTTAGCTCAATGATCAAAGAAGGAATTGGCTCAGACGCAGGAGCAGGTGAAGGAATGATGCTTAATCAAAAGCAACTTCAAAAAATGATGAAAAAGTTTGGAAAAAAGATGAAGTTTTAATTCTTATTAAAATGAAAAAAGAAAAAATAATTCAGCAAGGTGCAGAAGCAGTTATAATCCAAAAAGAAAATGAGATTATTAAAAGAAGGATTTCAAAACCTTATAGAATAAAAGAGCTCGATGAAAAAATTAGAACAAGAAGAACTCGTTCAGAAGGAAAAATATTAGAAAAAGTTAACAAGATTATTTATTCTCCAAAAATTTTAAGCGTCGATGAAAACAAGAAAGAGATTATCTTAGAATTCGTCTCTGGAAAAAAGATTTCAGAACACATACAAGAATTTTCATTTTCTCAACAAAAACAAATCTTTGAAACAATCGGAAAAAACATCGGGAAACTTCACTTACAAAATATTATTCACGGAGATTTGACTCTAGCCAATATGATTTTAAAGTCACCAGAACAGATTTTTTTTATTGACTTCGGATTAAGTTTTATCAGTCAGAAAATTGAAGATTGTGCGGTGGATTTGCATCTGTTTAAAGAATCTTTGAAAGCAAGCTATCCTGAAAAGTTTCAGGATTTTTTTCAATCTACAATTCAAGGATATTCCTCAGTTAAAACTCCAAACAAAAGCAAAACCCCTCTTGTTCTACAACAAATCATGAAAGTTGAAAAACGGGGAAGATATAAACACTGAATAAATTTAAAAAAGAAATTCTCCTATCTTATTAAATGGACATTCTGATTATAGAAAATCTCCATAAAAAATTTGGAAAAAAAGAGGTTTTGAAAGGAGTAAATCTTGCAGTTGAAAAAGGGGAAATTCTCGGACTAGTTGGTCGTTCGGGAGCAGGAAAATCTGTTTTGATAAAAACAATCATTGGATTTTTTCAACCAGACTCTGGAAGAATCATTACCAACACTGAATCAAATTTTCCAATAAACTATTCGATGCAAGAAAATGCGATTTATGGAGATTTAACTGTTGAACAGAATCTCAACTATTTTGCAACGATTAATAATATTAACGGCAAAATAAAAAAACAAAGAATCCAAGAACTCTTGAAAGAGATGAGCTTAGGAGAGTATAAAAAAGTTTTAGTAAAAAACCTTTCTGGTGGAACTAAAAAAAGAGTTGATCTTGCCTGCTGTTTGCTCCCAAACCCAGAAATAATTGTTTTAGACGAACCCTTATTAGGATTGGATCCTTCTTTAATTAGTTCAATTACAGATTTAATTAAAACCCTTCATGAACAAGGAAAAACTGTAATAATTTCGTCTCATCAGATTCAAGAACTTTCTCAAATTTGTTCAAGGATAATTTTACTAAGAAAGGGCCTTTTGTACAATATTAAAAAAGAACAATTAAGAGAGGTTTATTCAGAATGATTAAAAAATCTATTGCAATCCTCAAAAGAAATTTTAATATTATCTTAAACACAAAACTTTCTTTTATGATTATTTTTTTAGGACCAATGTTATTAATGTTCATTGTAGGGGGAATTCTTCAAAATACTCAGCTTCGAGAATTGAACATTGGAATTTACACCCCAAACAGCCAAGAATTATACTCTGATGTGTTCATCACTGGTTTTATTGAAAATCTTCTTTCCGGGGGACATGCCATAAGTTATGAAGACTCTTTGGAATCATGTAAACAAAAAGTACTGGATATGGAGAATCATGCATGTGTAGAAATTCTAAAAAAAGACTCTTATCAAATTGTGGCGGGAGAATCTGTAAACACTCCGAGCTATGATTTGACTTCGCATGTAGATTACTCTCAGACAAGAACTGCTTGGAGAATCATTGAAACAATCCAATGGGCTGCAGAACAAGAAACCTATGAACTAACCCAGGGGAAAATAAAATCTGCAGTGGATGAAATTGATGGAATAATAAATGAATTAAGAACCCAGTCTCAAGATTTAAACTCTCTTCAAGCCAGACTTTCTTCGATTAATGCAAACTTGGGAAATATGAATAGTGACTTAGGCTACTTAAGTTCTAATTTAAACCAAGCAAATTCGGATTTAACATCTGTGAGAAGTGAATTAAATTCTTTTTTAAATTCTCACCCAGAGTATGCCGCAATATTGAGTTTTATTTTAAGCGATGTTAATAATGCAAACTCGAAAATAGTAAATGCTTTAAATCAGATCAATTCCATAAACTCTAGGTCTTCAACATCTATTTCTGATATTAATTCAATGAGTAGTCAATTAATGATCATCGGGGCAGGATTAAACCAAGTAATCAATAAATGGGATCAATTAAAGAATACTAATTTGAATGATATCTCAAAACCAATTACTTACAAAGCTGAGCCTCTCCAGAACAGAGAGTCTTATCAAGTTGAATCCTTGGGATTTATTGATTATGTTTTTCCAACATTTTTAATGTTTTTCACTATCTTTGTTTGCTTGGTTTTTCCTACAAGCATAACTATTAGAGAAAGAAAAACGAGGGCGTACATAAGAAACGTAACCAGTAAAACCAGCGGATTTCAATTTGTATTTAATAATTTTCTAAGCTGCATTTTGATTATTTCTGTTCAAACAATTATCCTCCTTTTAATTTCTAAACTATTTATCAATGCAAACATTATGTTACAACTGCCTTCTATTTTGCTTTTAATGACTATCTGCGTCTCTGCCTTAAGTCTAATCGGAATGTTCTTAGGTTATTTATTTAATAGTTTTGAAAGTGCGATCATCGCTTCAATTTCTCTTTCGGTTATTATCTTAGTTCTGCTTCCAGGGGTTACTCCTACAGATATGTTACCGCCTGTTATTTCTCAAATTGTGGAATATTCTATCCCCGTATTAATGGAAAATAATCTAAGGACAATGATTATTTTTGGGGCGCCTCTTTCTTTATCGACCACAGAAATATTTTCAATTATTGCCACTGGAATTCTTTCAATTGTAGGATTAGCAATTGTTTATACTTCTTCTAAAAGAAGAGAAGTTTAAATTGATTAGACCTAATTCAGAATATTTATATATCAAAACTTCATAAGAGATTTATGGTGATGGCATTTGTTTATAGCGGTAAATCTCTCAAAAAGATAAAAGAGGAAGAAATTAAAGAGTACCTAAAGAAAAAACAGAACTCTATCTGGCTTCCACTAAAGGATCCTTCAAACGAAATTTTTGCTTTGTTAAAAGATGTCTTTAAGATTCACCCAACAACAATTGAAGATGTATTCTCAGAACAAACAAGAGTGAAGTATGAAGAATTTGAAGATTACAAAGTAGTTATTTTTAATGGAATAAAAGAAATTAAGGAAAGCTCTGTAGAAATTTATAATGTTTCTTGGATAATTGGAGAAAATTTCATTATTACAGTTCATTCAGATAAAGAAGAAAACACTCAAGAGCTTTTAAAAAATGAGAAAAGGATTGAATCTCTTCTTTCTAGAGGGGAAGGTTCCTTAGCTCATTACATCCTGGATAAAGAAGTGGACAAATATCTCCAAATAAAACTAGAAGCAAATGAAGAACTAAAACAACTTGAAAAAGAGTTTATGTCTTCTCAAAATCGTGAAATTTTAACAAAGATTTATTCAAAACAGTTGGTTTATTTAGAGTTAAGACAACTTTCAGAATCTATGACTGACATATGCTCTAGTTTGATTAAACTCTCCGGAGATAGACAATCAGATTTACTTCGCCCTTACTTTATGGATGTTTATGACCATGCACTAAAAACCACTCAAGGGTATGAGTCTATGCTAAAAAGAATTGATGGTATGACCAATGTATATGCCACTCTCGCGAATATGAAAACAAATGAAATTATGCGCTCTTTAACTGTTTTAACTGCAATTATGATGCCTTTGACAGTTATAACCGGAATTTATGGAATGAATGTAAAATTGCCGATTCAGGAACATCCTTTTGCTTTCGCTGCACTTTCGGGGGGAATGATTTTTATAATCGGTTTGATGATGATTCTTTCCAAAAAAATGGGTTGGATTGC
>CAYQOY010000001.1:90886-93450 GCA_964419275.1 Candidatus Woesearchaeota archaeon | reverse complement strand
TGATTTTTATAATCGGTTTGATGATGATTCTTTCCAAAAAAATGGGTTGGATTGCCCCAAAAAGAAACAAAGATATTATTGATAAATTTTCTTAAAAATTTAGGTAAAAGACCGTTTTCAGCAAGATATTCTATTTTCGCATTGTTATCACTTAAGATTATTCTATGATTAAGAGGCTTTTTTTCGTCTAATAAGTCAAAGATATACTTATCTCCTTTTTCAATTTCTAAATTTCTAAGCTCATCATCATCTACCCCATGTAAAGATAATTCATTACATTTGTCCCAAAGAACACCTTCATCGGAAAAAGCTTCAAAAACATAAACTAAAAAGTTAAAATTAGCAGGTTTGCCTCCAAAATTTCTGTTCTTGTTATCAAAGAAAACAAATCCTCGATAATCAATCGAAAGCGGTTTAAGATTTGTTTCCTCTTTATACTCTCTAATAACACATTGTTCTGGAGTTTCGTGAGGATTAAACTTTCCTCCAGGGGGAGTCCATTTACCATACATAAAATGAGTGGGGTCTGCATCTCTATGAAGCATTAAGGTTTTACCTTTTTCTCTTAAAAGAAGAAAAGTGCCTACTTTAGTTTCTAATCCATTATCAGGTAATGTCACAAAAATTCAGTATAAATTTTATTTATAACGATTTATGTATTAGAAAATAAATTAATTTCTCACTTAAGGTTACTTAATTAATTTAGGAAAGTTTCCGAATTTTAACGATAAATCCAGGTTATTTAATCTCAAGACGAGAGTTATAATCTCACGGAAAAAATAAAAATTTGTAAGACCTAGGTTAACCTTTTAAAAAATTTCGATAATCTTTCTGAAGATTTAATCCACCTTAGAGGTTAATTTCTCTAAATGTTCTGCCACTCTTTCTGAAATAATCATAATATTCCCGATAGACTTTACATCTTTATGCGTTATTAAAAATTTCTTTTTCCTTAGTTTTTTACTTATTTTCTTATCTGGCTTGATTAACCAACCATAAACTCTATTTTTCTCAAGATAAACTTCTATAATCTTTCCTATTTTATCTCCATTTTCAGCATAAACTTCTCTTCCGATTACGTTTTTTAGTCTGCTGGATTCTTTTGGCTTCCTTTTTAGGGCAGTTTTTATTAATTTTATAACTAAAAGTGTGATTAAAAAGAAGCTAATTAAGGCCCCCCCTATAAACAAATAATTTTTATTTTCTTGCATGCTTTTGCTAATTAAAGAAAAGAAGTTTCCGATATCTTTAGCAATCTCTTTGATACTTTCAAAAAATTGGAATTCTTCTTTAGGAATTTCTTTATCTTGAATTTCTTTATCTAAAGTTTCGTCTTCTTTATCCGGACTTTTTAGGACTTCATCTCTATCGCAAATAGAATTATTATTAACGTCTAAACAGCATTCCTTTCCATATCTTATGTAAGGAGAATTACAAACAATTTCTTCTGTTACTCTTCCAATTATGCTGCTGCTCCCCCCTGAAGAACTCTCCGGATTTTCGGGGATATCCCCAGAGACAATACTTATTGTTGAAAGAGCAGTAGCTTGAACTACCACTCCTTCACCTGTAACATTTGCTCTTATTTTATATGTTTGAGCCTCTGATGGGGCTAAAAAACTGATTGTTGTTGAATTTGTAGCGTCATTTGCTCCAACAAAAAGAGTTTGTGCTCCTGTTGAATGAGTTACCAGTTCATCATTACTTAGAAGCCAATAATTTAAAACAAAATCTTGCCCAATGTCCAAATTTACATTTTTTATAGTGAAACTTACATTAAAATTGGTATTTACGCCGGCAGAAGTAGGTGCTGAAATATAAACATCATTTGGACCGCCCCCATATCCTGGAATTATTATTTTTATCTGGGGAGAATTATAAGTTATTAAATTGGCGGTTGCAGAAGCAATGCTAAAAGAGTGTTCTGTATTTGACTGGGCTTTGTTAATCACAACGGAATCAGAGTAATTCCAAGTTTGTGTTCTGTTCAATTCTATTAATTCACTTAAAGATAAATCATCCAAATCCAAGACAGAAATCCCAGTTAAATCAATCCCTCCAGAATTTATAACCTCAATTTCAATTGTATATTCAACAGAACGAGATGTTTGGTTAGTATAGTAAATATTTTTTAAGACAGTAATTTGTTGTCCTACTTCTCTGGAAGGAATTGTTAAGTTGATTAAAGTCGAATTTGCGGAGATTAAATTATCTGAAAAAAAATCTAATCCTAATGATTCGGCAATTGATGACTGAACTTGGTGGGCTGTTGAATTTCTCTCGAAGGTCTTCAAATAACTTCTTGTTTTTGTTTGCCCTGATTCCAAGGTTCCAATTTCATAAGGGCTCTCCTCTGAGTCTTCATCGGTTATATTAACAGATGTTACATTTCCCTTTCCTTTGTTTGTAATCTTTAGTGTTATGTTATATGTTAATGTTTCATTTGTAATATTGTGAAAGTTTACTATTTTATCTAAGATTAGTGATGCTGGCCCATTTCCCCCTTCAACAAATCCTTGAGCATAACCTGTTAGATTTCCGAAATAAAATCCAGAGATATTACC
>CAYQOY010000001.1:0-90786 GCA_964419275.1 Candidatus Woesearchaeota archaeon | reverse complement strand
TAAATCCAGTTATATTACCTTGATCAAATCCTTCAATATAACCTGATGCATTTCCAGCAATAAATCCAACATCAAATCCTTGAGCATAACCTGTTAGATTTCCGAAATAAAATCCAGAGATATTACCTTCATCATATCCTAAGATGTAACCTGTTAAATTACCGAGTGTGAAACCTGTGGCATTTCCTAATTCAAATCCAGAGATATTTCCAAGATTAAATCCGGTTGTGTTTCCCAAAATAAATCCAGTAGTATAGCCTGTTTCATTTCCTAGAATAAATCCAGTTGCATTTCCAAGGATATATCCAGACTCATTTCCTAGAATAAATCCGGTTGTGTTTCCAAGAGCATATCCTTCAGTGAAACCAGATTCATTTCCTAAAAGGAATCCTGTTTCATAACCTGTTAGATTTCCAAAATAAAATCCAGAGATATTTCCAAGATTAAATCCAGTTATATTACCTTGATCAAATCCTTCAATATAACCTGATGCATTTCCGGCAATAAATCCTGCGGCATAGCCCTCATCATATCCCTCTCCAGACCCAGAAGAGATTATAAATGAATCTGAGTTGTTTATATTAATTCCATGATAATCTATCGAGGCATTTACAGTATAATTTCCATTTGCAAGTCCTGAAAATGAGGTTTGGAAAGTTCCGCTATTAGAAGAATTAATTAATTTTGAATCTGCTAAAACTTCTTCATTATAAACACTAATGTTAATTTCATTATTTATAGGAGAAATTCCATTGCTTACATTTCCTTGAACTAAAACTAATGCTCCTTCTTGATAATTTCCCCCTGCAACCAATTCTAATGTTAAGTTTACAAGATTAAAATGCCGGATTTCTTCAGTAGAGTTACTTGAACCATCACTGATTATTACACTTAGATTATATTGCCCCAATTCTAATCCTGCCCAGTTATAGGTATACTCTCCATTAGCAACTCCTGTAGAAAAATTAATCAAAACTTCATTGCCATAAATCCAAACATCAAATAAACTATTTTCGGTATCGGATAAAGTAACATTAATAAAAACAGAGTCAGCATTATTAATATAAGAGGCCTCCTCAGGGTAATTATAACCCACAGAGGGAATTAAATTCTGTATTGTTCTTATTTCTGAAGATTGTTCCCAATTAGACTCATCTAAACAAGATATATACCATTCATGACTTCCCCCAGTTATTCCTGAAACAGAAATACTTGTTTCAACAGAGTCTATAACTGATTCATTTGAACTAAACAAAGCTCCATCAATATAAACTGAACAGTTAAACAAATTAGAAGTTTCATCTGTTACAGAAAAATTAAAACTGTATTCTTGATTGGTGATATTTGTACTATTTTCGGGAGCCACTAAGCTTATCACCTGAGGAACCTCATCACTTCCATTTATTGAATAATTTCCCCCACCTGTGACATTGAATGTTACATTTCCTGCTTGCATAGAGGTTAAGTTTACACAATCCCCGCACAATTCTCCATTCTTATAAATCCCTAAATTTGTTCTTATAGTGGATAAATTATAGAAAGTAATTTCAGCAGGCTTATTTAATAATGCAGTATCTTCATCAATAAAAGCCAGGTTCTTAGTTATGAATATTTTATTACTAAAAGTGGTATTTGTACCAGATAACAAACCTGCAGCAAAACTTATTTTACCTGCACTAGTGTTTTCGATAGTTAAACTTCCAGAATTTCCGGTAAATGAATAATTTCCTACTAATTGGTCAATTAAAGTAGTTCCATTAATTGATGCTGTTGCAAAATTCAAATCTTTTCCATCAACACTTAAGAAATTATTCTCTTGAAGAGTATTATCCTCTGGATAATTTGGAGTGACAAAAAGAAGATAAATTCCATCAGAATTTCCTCCCCCCGATGTTGAAATATTATTATTTTTTATACTATTACGTTTTGCAGAAGAAGTAAGCTCAATGCCATAAGCTGTTCCAGAACCAGAAGTAGAGATTACATTATTTTCAATTGAATTAGTTCTTGATTCTGAAATAAATGCACCTGCATTAATTAATCCTGTTCCGCGGGTAGATATGGTATTCCCTCGAAAAGTATTCAAATTAGAATTTATTAAAAAGGAAAGTCCATAATTATACCTCCCTCCGTCGTTTGACAGGGTGTTATTTTCTATGAGATTGTTATAACAACTGGTTGATAATGAAACCCCGTAATTTGAAGTTGTTGTTGAAGAGGTAGTTATAGAACCATTTGCAAGGATATTATTCCCAATTATTGAATTGCTATCACAAGTAGTAAATAAATAAATTCCATAATTTGCAGAGCTCCCGTAAGTTGAAACATTATTATACAAAACAGAATTAGTATTGGAACTTGTAGACAAATAAATACCATGATTGTTTGTTAAAGTCCCAGAAGAAGTAATCGTATTCTCTAAAATTATGTTTCTATTAGCATTATACAAATACATTCCCCAATTCTGAGCTTTCCCATCACTGGTAATGGTATTATTGTAGACATAATTATAACCTGAAGTAGAATACAAATTTATTCCTACATTTCCGCTTCCTGCTGCAGGTGTTCCTGAAGTTGTTCCATTTGCAATAATTATATTATTTGTTATATTATTCTTTATTGAACCTGTAAAATATATTCCATGATTAGTCGTGGCAGTTGAAGTAGCTGTCCCATAAGTTGAAATATAATTTTTGTCAATATTGTTTTCTTGAGAACTAGACAATGAAATACCATGATTGGTTGTAAGGCCATTTGTATAAATTATATTTTCAAGTATATCATTTGCAGTTACATAAACCATATAGATTCCATGATTAGTTGTTGATGCCCCATAAGTGCTGATAAAATTATTTTTTATAACGTTTTGAAACGCCCCTGTTGCTAGCCTTATTCCGTACATAGTTGAATATCCATGTGTATAAATAGTATTATTCAAAATTTCATTATAATCACTTCCCAAAATATAAACTCCATGATTTCCAGTTCCTATTGCAGTTCCATTAATCTGAATAGTATTATTATATATTAAATTATAATTAGAATTACCGACAATATAAACCCCATAATTATCTTCGGATGCTTTAATAAACAAGGTGTTATTTCTTGCCACATTATTTTTTGAGCCGGTTGTAAAATAAATTCCATAAATATCTGAATCTGTATTATCTGTATAAGTTGAATATGCTGCTAAATAATTATTTTCGATTGTGTTGTTATCTGAAGCATAAAAAGCAACATCATGGTTTGTTGTGGTTCCTGTAGTTGAAATATTATTATTTTTTATAGTATTATTATTTGATTGGGTTGAAGCATAAATTCCAAAGTTCGCAGTTGTTGTTCCAAAAGCATTTATAGTGTTATTTTCAATTAAATTGTTTTCACATCCAGTTAATAGATATAATCCATAGTTTGTTGATGTTCCATTAGTTTGTATAGAATTATTTAAAATATAAGAGTCCAGAAATCTCTGAGCCCTTATCCCATATCCCGTCGTTCCCAAGCTATTTATATCTTTTATGATACAATTCCTTATTGTTATATTTCTTAACTGAGATACTCCTAACACGATATCGATACCTATTCCCCCATTAGCCCCATTTGAACCATAAGAAATTGTGTGTCCATTACAATTCAAATCAACATCCCCTGAAGAAATAGTTAAACAAATAGCTGTTGCGGAAATATCATTAGTTAATTCATAGTTACCGGGAGCAGTTATATCATCAGTACAATCGTCAATGTCTAATGCTAAGACCAAATTAATTGAAAAAATTAAAAATACAACCAATATTCCCAAAGAGAACAAGTATTTTTTACTTCCCATTCCCATCCTTTCCTCCTTTAAATCTTCTTTTTTCAAGATACTCTTTTAACAATCTTTCAATTAGTTGAGATGAATTAATGCACTCTCTGTCAGAGTACTCTTTCCACATTTCAAGAATTTTTTCGTCTATTGTTACACTTAATACTCTCTTTACCATTAACCCTCTTTCATATTATTAATAATACTGATATTATTTATATTATTCTACATTTAAAGATGTTACTAAAAGGTTTAATGGGAAATTTTTATAAAAAATGCCTAATTTAATGCCTTCTCAACCTATCTCTTCTTGAGGTTAAAAACTCCCTATCTAAAAGAATATAGCCCTACCAGGATTCGAACCTGGGTCTTGGCCTCCAAAGGGCCACATTCTTGACCACTGAACTATAGGGCTCTGACAATTAATGGAAATTGTAAAATTAAAACCTAGTCTTTATTTAAAAACTCTTTCATAGAATAGTTCTCTGTTAACTTCTTCTTTTCCCAAGTCTAAACCTAAAAGTCGTTTCCAGCTAAAAGGTTTGTATTTCTCTCCAATTAAAACAGCGGCAAGTTTTTTGTATTCTTCAGCTCCTTTGGAATGTGGTTTGTGCTTGGAAAAAGGAGTGAATTTTGAGATAGAATTAACGACTTCTTCATCTTCAGGAATAACTGCTAAAACAGGTACATCCAATGTGTCTTCAATTTCTTTTATTGTAAGCTCAAAAGACTTCCCATAAACTTTGTTTAAGATTAATCCATCAATTTTAACACCTCTTCTTCGAGCGTGAACAATTGCCTTGAGCGTTGAACTAAGCGTAGGATAATCCGGAGTTGTAACAACTAAAAGCCTATCTGCAGCCATCATAACTGCAAGAGTTTCATCGTTTAAAGCAGGAGAAGAATCAATTATAATAAAATCGTAATCTTGTTTTAATGGTTTCAGTTTATTTTTCAGTCTCAAGGGATTTATTTGTTTATCAAAAAAAATTGAAGAAGGAATTAAATCAAAATAATCTAAATGTTGAATTGCAGATTTCGCGGTTTTTGAACCTTCTAAAACATGATGAAGCGTAACTTTTGGGTCAACTACCTTCAAATGCATTCCTAGATTTGGAGCAGAAAGATTAGCATCCACTAAGAGCACTTTTCTTTGAAAATCACTTATTGCAGCACCCAAAGAACTAACAATCGAAGTTTTTCCAACCCCTCCTTTTAAACTAAGAATCCCCAGAATATCTCCCTCTTTTCCCTCTGCCTCTTTTTCCATAATATCTTTATACACAGCGAATTTAAATATTTTTCATACAGCAAGATTTAAAAAAGCATTTCGCAATCTACTAGCATGCCAAAAAAAGCAAGCTCAAAAAAAGCAAAGAAAGCACCAAAATCAGAAGAAAAAGCTGAAAAAGTAAAGCTTTCTGTAGAAGAATTTGAAAAGAAAGTCTTGGAACTAGCTAAAGAAGGATTAACCTGTGAAAAAATAGGGGAAAAGCTTAGACATGAAGGCATTCATTCAAAAGATTATGAAAAAAAGATTTCTAAAATTCTTAAAGAAAAAAACCTTTACAAAAACCCAGACTTAAAGAACATTGAAGAAAAGCTTGGAAGAATTGATACTCATTACGCTAGAAATAAGCAAGACAAAAAAACATTAAAAGCAAGAGAAAGAATACAAGGAAAGTTAAGACAGTTAAAGAATTATTTTTCACGCCAATCAAATTAATATTAAATTAATTTCTTTAGTTTAAAATGGAAGAAGAGGTATCAATTGGCAAAAGTGAAAACACAGATTTTGTGACTCTTAAAGAAGCAATAAACTATCTTTCTGACAATTTCAAAAAGCAATCTGAAAAAACTCAAGTTCACGTTATAAGCCATTTCGACACAGACGGAATAACCTCTGCTTCAATTATAACAAAATGTTTGCAAAGACTTGACGTTGAATTTGACTTGACAATTTTGAAAAGCTTAACTCCTGAAAACATCTCAGAACTCCCAAAAGAAGGAATTTTATTTTTCTTGGATTTAGCTTCTAATTCCTTGGATATTCTAGCAGCAAGGAATCAACAAATTTTCATTTTAGATCATCACGAAGTAAGCCAGGAGATTCCTGAAAATGTGAACATAGCAAACCCTAGGCTTCAAGAATCCAATGAAGAAATAAGCAGCGCTGGATTGTGCTATCTTTTTGCAAAAAAAATAAGTTCAGAAAACAAAGACTTAGCGCCTTTGGCAATTGTTGGGATGGTTGGAGATTCCATTGAAACAATCAGTTTAAACAACAGCGAAATTGCCAGAGATTCAGAGGTACTCATAAAAAAAGGCTTGCAAATTTATCCTTCCACTCGTCCAATTAATAGGGCATTAGAATTTAGCTCAAGCCCATATATTCCGGGAGTCACTGGAGACAGAGAGGGGGTTGTTCAATTATTACGAGATGCGAAGATTGAAAGAGACGATGGAAAATACAAGAATTTAATTGATTTAACAGAAGAAGAAATGACTAGACTTATCACTGCGATTATGCTTAAAACAATGAAAAAAAGCGAGGAAGGAATCATCGGAAACATCTATTTAATCAAACATTTCAATCAGCTAGAAGATGCCCGAGAGCTTAGCGCAAAAATAAATGCAACAAGCAGACTCGGTGAGCCTTACAAAGCAGTGCTTTATTGCTTAGGGCAAGCAGAAGCAAAAAAAAGCGTTGAAAACATGTATGCAAAATACAAGCAGTTCATAATTTCTGGATTAAAGAAAGTTGAGAAACTTGAAAAAGCAGAAGGAAAAGGTTATTTGATAATAAATGCTAAAAACGAAATAAGCGACGCAATCATCGGAGTTATTGCAAGCATCCTCTCTCATTCATCTGTTTATGAAGAAGGAACAATTATTGTAGCAATGTCTTACTCTGAAGAAAAAAAGATAAAAGTTTCAGGAAGGGCTGTTGGAAAAACCAGCAGAAACTTAAGAGAGATATTTGAAAGAGTGACTCTTAATTTAGGCGGAGAATTTGGAGGGCATCCTCAAGCAGCAGGTTGCATAATTGATTCAATAAGAGAGCAAGAATTCATTGAAACAATCAAAAAAACCCTGGAAATTGAATTAGTGAAAGTTAAATCTTGTGACAAACAGCAATCTCAAAACCTTTAAAACCCCTTATTCTATCCTTAATTCATGGAACTTGAAGAAGGAACAAATGTGCTTTGCACTGTTGAAAAAATAATTGGAACAACTGTTTTCGTTAAAATAGAAAACGATGGAGAAGGAACTATAATCACCAGTGAGATTGCTCCTGGAAGAATTAGAAATCTAAGAGATTATGTTGTCCCAAAAAAGAAAATCGTTTGCAAGGTTCTCAGAGTTTCAGGGGACAGAGTTGACTTATCTTTAAGAAGAGTTACTCCCAAAGAAAGAAAAGAAGTTTTAGAAGAATACAGTGAAGAAAAAAGTTATGAAAACATAATCAAAAAATTCTTGGAAAATAAAGCTGAAGAAGTTTTAGAGAAAATAAAAAAGAAACAAAGAGTTTACGATTTCATTGAAGATGCCAAACAAGATCCCGAAGAATTTGAAGCACTCGCGGGAAAAGAACTTGCTAAAAAGATTTTAGACATTGTTAAAACTGAAAAGAAAAAATCAGTTATTGTAAAAAAAGAAATTTGTTTAAGAACAACAAATCCAGAGGGATTAAACCAAATCAAAAAGCTTTTTGATGAAATTCATGATGCAGAAATCAATTACATCTGCGCAGGCAAATATTCTTTGAAAATTGAGTCTAGTGATGCTAAAAAAGCAGACACTCGTTTAAGAGAAATCATCTTGGAGATTGAAAAGAAAACAAAAAAACACGATTTTGAATTTTCTGCGCTTTAATTTAAACTGAATAATTAGTTAGTATTATAAAATGGTAATCTTCCGAGGGTATTTAACTTTTAATATCATAAAGCTTAAAAACTGAAATAGGCATCTGAGTATATGAAAAAAATAAACTTATTTCGTCCAGTGGACCCAATAAAAAAAGCGGACATCTTTAGAGTTAGATTAATTGGAATAATATTTAATCCAAGAACTAGAAAAATCCTTCTTGAGAAAAATACTGGTGAAAAAGAGTTTAGCTTCCTTGACGGAGGATTAAGGCACAACGAAGAGCTTGACAAGGCTTTGAAAAGAATGATTTTCGAAAAAACAGGTTTCAAAGTACACAATCTTGGTGCAGTCTACGCTGAAAATATGCTTCCAGAAAGACACAAATTAAAGCTGTATTTCTTGTGTGAAGCAACAGAAGGAACACAGAAAGTGGGCCCAGGAGTAGATGAACTTAAATGGATTTCTCCAAAAGAAACTGAAAAAGTTATCAAAGAAAAATTACCTCCAAGATTAAAAGAATACCTTTCTAACCTAGCTTAATTTTTTCAGATTATATTCACAAATTTAAAAATGAAGCTAAAATTTTTTATTGATTCTAAAAAAAAGAAAGTTTATACTCTTCAAGAAGAAAAAGAAAATAAGAAAACTCAGGATGCACATTACAAGTTCATTAAATTCCAAGATAAAATTGAACAAGAAGACAACTCGCAACAATCAGATTAAGTTAGAGTGTCGCTTGCTTTTCATCAATTAAAGCTTGCCCATACTCGCCATCATAACCAGGAACAACTTTTATTTTACCTTCGCGATTTTTTAAAATAAGCTCAATAAGTTTGTCGCTACATTTTCCAATTAATTTTTCTTTTGGAGCTTCTAAAAGAATTTCTAATTCATTGTTAAATCCAGAAAGCAGTTTATCATAAACCTGCCAGGATTTTTTGCTTTCCAAGGGACTTTCTTCTGCAAGGGAAATTAATTCTTGCAAAGGAACAATCTTAAAGTAATCTCTGCCATTTTCTGGTTTGAATCCTTTTGGCTTTATTGCAATTTCCTCAACTCGGTATTCAACCCCTATAGTCATTTGCTTCCCACAAACAGGACATCTTCCATCAAGCTGCTTTGTTTTTTCCGGACAACAAGAAAAGTTACAGTTTCTATGCCCGTCCCAGTGATATTTTCCATATTCAGGAGGTGTTTCAATTGTGCCAGCTAGCCCCTTGCCTGTTCGAATTGCATTAATAATGTTTTCATAACTTAATTCTGGAATTTCAAATATTGTTGCTTCTCTTCCGATTCTAAATGGCCAAAAACTGTGCGCATCTGAAAAACTAACCACCTTTATTTTTCCAGAAGAGATTTCTGGAAATCTCCAAAGCATTTCAGGATCAGCGCTCATTCCAGACTCAACAGCATAAATTTTGCTTGTCTGCTCTCCAAAGCATTCTTGCAATGAATCAAAACCAGATTTGCTTCCGAATAATCCAAAATAAGGAGTCATGCAATGTGCAGGAATAATCTCAATTCTGTCATCGATTTTTTTTAAATCTGCAACAAATTGTTCTGAATCAATTCCAAAAATTGGTCTCCCGTCATAATCAATTCTTCCTTTACAAGAAACATATTCTGTGAATTTATCTGCAATTTTTCCATTAGGAACAAGCACAACAAGGTGAACGGACCTGCCTCTCCCTCCTCTACTGTACATTAAACTTATTTCGGTTTGCCATAAAAAAGCAACTTTTTTATTTTTTGTCCAAAGGATTCCTTTATCATCTTCTATTAATTTCTCATCAATTTCTTTTCTGTAAATTGGATGCTGAAAATCTCCTGTTCCAATAAGATTTAACCCCTTGATTTTTCCATAATTCTCAAGATTTTCTACACTCAAATTCTTGGAAGTTGCTCTGGAATGACGAGAATGAACGTGCAAATCAGCAATTATTTTAATCATAAGCTACTGAAAATGTTTGTTTTTAATAATTTAACTCTATTTTAAAATTTCTTACAAAAAATTAAAGTAGTTCAGCAGAAAACAAATCTTTATAAAATAAGTAAAATAAATCTTAACATGGCTGAGAAAACACTAGTACTAATTAAGCCGGATGCTGTAAAGAAAAGCATTTCTGGAAAAATTCTTTCTAAATTTGAAGATGCGGGATTAAAGATTGTTGGAATCAAAATGATGTGGGCAGATGAAAATCTTGCAAGAAACCATTATTATCTAGATGAAACCTGGGCAAAAAGCGTTTATGAGAAAAAAAAGAAAAGTTGCGAGGCACTGGGAAAAGAATTTCCTTGCACAGACCCAATGGAAGTTGGACGAGAAATACAAAATTGGAATATGGAATTTTTAATGGAAGGCCCAGTTATCGCAATGGTTCTTGAAGGCCCAAGTGCAATTGAAATTGTAAGAAAAATGGTTGGTTCAACAGAACCAAAATCCTCTGCTCCTGGAACAATTCGGGGAGACTTTGCATCCACCGAATCTTATGGATTAGCAGATTATGAAAAAAGGGTGCTTAGAAATTTAGTTCATGCTTCAGATTCTCCAGAAAACGCAAAAAGAGAAATCGCTTTGTGGTTTAATATTGATGAATTGCATTCTAATTACAAAACAATTCATGATTTTCTTTTAAGAGAATATCATCCTGAAGAGTAACTTTTCAATATTTATTCTAGAAAGTTAAGTTTTTAATACGCCCGAATTCTGCTAATATTGTAAATCATAAGCCCCTATAGTTAAGTGGATATAATGACTCCTTGCGGAGGAGTTGTCCCAGGTTCGAATCCTGGTAGGGGTATTCTAAAATAAATCCAAATAAAAAATGAAAATAGGGTATCCTTGCATAAATAACACTTTGAAATGCACTGCAAACAGCACATTTAGGCTTGCCTCTTACTCTGAAGAAAATTTAAAATCAAAAATAAAAAACAATTTAGACTGCTTGAAAAAGATTCTTGAATTTAATAAAGAAAACAAAATTAAATTTTTTAGAATAAGTTCGGATTTGATTCCTTTTGCTTCTCATGAAATAAACAAATTTGATTGGCAAAAACATTTCAAAAAAGAATTTCAAGAAATTGGAGGTTTCATAAAAGAAAACGATTTCAGAATTTCTATGCATCCTGATCAGTTTGTTTTATTGAACAGCCCAAATAAAAACATTGTTGAAAGAAGTGTTAAAGAACTGGATTATCATTGCAGTGTTTTAGATTCTATGCAATTAGACAATACTGCTAAAGTTCAAATTCATATTGGGGGAGTTTACAATAACAAACCAGAAGCAATTCAAAGATTCATTGAAACTTACAATCAACTTCCAGAGAAAATAAGAAAAAGACTTTGTATTGAAAATGATGACAGACTCTTCAGTTTAAGAGACTGCTTGGAAGTTCATGAAAAAACAAGTATTCCCATCATCTTTGATTTTTTTCACCATGAATGCCTAGCCAACAATGAATCCATAAACGAAGCTGTGAAAATGGCATCAGCTACGTGGAAACCGAAGGATGGAGTTTTAATGACTGATTACAGCAGCCAAGAAAAAGGTCAGCGAAAAGGTAAGCATGCAGAAACAATAGACATGAAAGATTTCCAAGAAAAAATAAACCAAGCTAATCAAAATAAAGATCTTGATTTTGATGTCATGCTTGAAATAAAAAACAAAGAGAAAAGTGCAATTAAAGCGATAAAAGAATTGAAATTAAAACAAAAGTTCAACTAACTTTCCAACACCATAACTTAAAGCAATAACCAAAACTGCAAGTAAAATGTGTTCAAAAACAACATTCCATTTATTCTTTTTAGAAAGATTGTAACTAAATATTGTCAGTAGAATAATCCCGAAGATTAAATTCAATATTACTGCATTTGCTAAGCTAAAAATCAAAAAAGGAACAATAAAAATCGAAGCAAAAATAAATTTGAAAAAGAAAGTTGCAAAAGTAGACTCCCAAATTTGCTTTCGAGTGTGTTTGTTTTCTCCTTCTTCTGAGATGTGAATCCCCAATGCGTCAGAACAAGCATCGGCAACAGCGATTGTTAAAATTCCTCCGACAATTGCTAGTTTAGAACTTGTTGCAGTGTTTAATCCCACCATAAGTCCAAGAGTTGTAATAATCCCCGAAGTTACTCCGAAATTAAATCCAACTTTCCAAGAATGATTCATTTTAAAAATTAAATTAAAGCCCCAATTCGTCGGCAATCTTATCTGCTGCGACAATTTCAGGAACAACAACGATTTTTGCTCCGGCTCGTTTTAATTTTGAAACCAATCCCGGGCTTTCACATCTGGAATGCACTTCGATTTTAGAATTCAATTCTTTAGCAGTTAAAGTAATCAAAATATTTTGCTCAGTTTTAGGCAATGTCAAAATTATTCTAGAAGCTTTTTCAATTCCTGCTCGTTTAAGAATATCCTCATTTAAAGCATCTCCTTCAATGAAAACATATTTACTTTTCCTTAAACCTGAAGTGACTTTGGTATCTGATTCAATCAGAATAAAATCCTTTTTCTTTTTAGCCAAACTTTGTGCGATTTCCTCGCCAACTCTTCCGGCGCCAACAATAATTGTGTGATTTTTCATACTCTCCATTTTAGCAGAATAGAATCTTGTTTTTAAATACTTTTTTAGACTTCCTTCAAGCACCATATCTGCAAAGCTCCATAAAACCCACCAAATCAAGAAAACGCCTACAAGAGCGAGGAAAATCTCTAATATCCTTTCGGGAGTTGTGCTATCTGGGCGAAACATTACTGCAAGAGTCTGAAAAGTTCTAATGAACGCCGCTTTGAATGTTTTTTCAGAGATGATTCTGAATCCTACTGTTCCAAAAAGAATTAATAAAAGGATAATCCAAACAAAGGCTTTTAATCTTTTAGGAAATTCTTCAATATCCTTAGGAATTTTTGATCTTGACATACTTCACCTTTTTTATATTGTTTCAAACAATTTTAAATCTATTTGAATTTGTTAGCTTGCTCACTTAAAATTTATTTTAATCATATCCGCCCAAGCTTTCGCTTTCTCAATTTCCCCTGGAAAAAGGGGACCGCTTTGTCCTTTAACATAAAATGCTTGAGGTTGGATAATAATTTCTGCTCCAGCTTCTTCTAATTTTTTTGAAATTTTTGATGCTGCATCACCATGAATGAAAAGCTTAACACGAGTGTCAAAACTAACAGCCTTAACTCCCCTTAATTCTCCGGGTTTAAGGCTATTCAAAAATGTTTGAATTTTTTCGTAAGGCATCCAACCTAAAATAGGGCTCCCAACAACCAATAATTTAACTCCCTTAAGATAACTCATATCAAAAGAATCTATGGAAATTGCTCGAGAATCCTCTCCGAGCTGCCTTGCAATTCTTTCTGCAATAACTCGAGTATTTCCAAAATGTGAATAATAAATTACCAAAGATTTCATGTGGTATAAGAATCAATCAAAACAAGATTATAAAATTATCTTTTTGTTGCCGAAGATAAAAATAGAAAAGAATACCTTTAAGCTAAACCTGCTTTTTTTCTCAATTCTTCAACTTTGTCGGTTTTTTCCCAAGAAAATTCGCTTCTTCCAAAATGGCCGTAGCTGGCTGTTTTTTCATAAATTGGTTTTTTCAAATCAAGATACTCAATAACTGCCTTAGGGCGCAAGTCAAATGTTTCAGCAACAATTTTTCTTATTTGCTCTTCTGGAATTTTATTTGTATTAAAGCAGTCTATGTGAACTGAAACAGGCTTGGCTATTCCAATCGCATAACTTATTTGAATCTCACATTTGTCAGCAAGTTTTGCAGCAACGATATTCTTTGCGATATGCCTTGCAATATAAGCACCACTTCTGTCGACTTTTGAAGGATCTTTTCCACTAAAACATCCTCCGCCGACTCTTCCAACGCCCCCATAGCTGTCCACAATAATTTTTCTTCCAGTTAATCCGGTATCTCCTTCAGGCCCACCGATGACAAATCTTCCTGTAGCGTTAATATGAATTTTAGTTTGTCTATCAATTAACTTTCCACAAACCGGTACAATAACTTTTCTGTAAATTTCTTTTCTTAGCTTATTCTCACTAACTTGTTTTTTATGCTGTTGAGCAATTACAATAGTGTCGATTCTTTTTGGTTTTCCGTTTTCATATTCCACTGTAACTTGAGTTTTTCCATCTGGGCCCAATCCCTTATTTAACGCGCCAGATCTTCTGAAACTCGCAAGAGCTTTTGCGAGTTTATGAGCATAAATAATCGGCATAGGCATTAATTCAGGAGTTTCATTGCAAGCAAAGCCGTACATCATTCCTTGATCTCCTGCACCTTGTTCTTTTTGTTCTCCGTTTGTTTTTTCATTAACTCCTTGAGAAATATCTAGACTTTGAGAATGAATACTTACCCAAACGCCTGCATCTTCATAATCCATTCCAAACTCAGGATCATTATATCCTATTCTTTTAAGGGTATTTCTTACAATCTCATGAATATCTGCAAATCCTTCGCTGGTAACTTCTCCAGCAACGTGAACACTCCCAGTTGTCACAAGAGTTTCAACAGCTACTCTAGAACTGGGATCCTGTGCAATAAGTTTATCTAGTATTGCATCTGAAATTTGATCACAAATTTTGTCAGGATGTCCTTCTGTTACAGACTCAGAAGTTATGTAGGTTTTCATGGGATTAGAAGGGTTATTTTATTTTTTAAAATTATTTATTTAGTCTTTTTCCTTTGAATCATCTTTCAACCCACCTTCACTGAGATAAAAGATTGTTTCATTGTCTGGAAGATTAGGACTGTCAATTAACTTTGCAACTCTGGAATCTTTTTTACCTCTTCTCAAATAAATTCTGTAAGTCGAAGCGTGTGCAACAATATTCCCTCCAACAGCAACAGTTGGGTCTCCAAACATTTGAGCAGGATTTGCCATAACCTGATTTGTAACATAAATTGCTAAATTAAATTGCTCTGCTATTTTCATTAAATTATGAATATACTGATTAAGCTTCTGCTGCCTGTCTGCTAATTGTCCTCTTCCAGAAAATTCAGCTCTGAAGTGTGCTGTTAAAGAATCGACAATAATCAGTTTAATTGGCTCGCCTTCTTTAATCATTTCAGAAATTCTATCTAAAAGTAAAATCTGATGATCTGAGTTGAAGGCACGAGCAACAAGTATATTTTTCAATACCTTGTCAGGATTTGCTCCGAGAGCTTCAGCAATCTGCTTTATTCTTGAAGGTCTGAATGTTCCCTCTGTATCAATAAACACACATTTTCCTTCTGCCCCTCCTTTTTCTAAAGGTAACTGGACATTAACAGCAAGCGATAAACCTAGCTGAGTTTTACCACTTCCATATGCTCCAAAAGCTTCTGTGATTGCTCGGCTTTCAACACCTCTTCCACCCAAGAGTTCGTCAAGATTTTTACTTCCAGTTGTAATAAAATGAACAGATTCTCTTTTTTTAGCATATTCAGCGCCATCAACAAATCCCAAATCCATCATCTTTCTAGCTGCTTGAATAGCTTTTCTTGCAACAGCAGGGCTAACTCCAGCAATATCGCCTAATTCCGTGGGCCCCATAACAGCTAAAGACATTAGATCAAAAATTCCTGCAGATTCTAATTTCGCTGCAACAGCAGGTCCAACGCCGGGCAAATCAGTTAAAGTAGGCTCTTTTTCTTTGCCTTTTTCTTTAGTAGATTTAGATTTTTTTTCAGATTTCTCTTCTTTTTCTTCAACCTCTTCTTCTAATTCCTCATCTTCTTCATAATCTTCAGCCATATCTTTTCTACCTTTAGTCTGTTTATAAAGATTGTTCGGATTAAGATATATATTTCAAAAAGCAATTATCGAGGAAAATTAATCCATTCAACCAGTCTAAAATACAGCAATCCCAAGTTCAACAAAACAAGGATCATGAAAATAATTGCTTCTGTCCAACCACCTGTTTTAATTAACCCTTTCCATTTTTTAGAAATAGGGTAAAAGGGAGTTATTCCCATAAAAGTAAAGCTGTCTGCAATCAAATGCAATCCATATCCTAAAAAGAATGCTATTGAAACTTCTTGCGAAAAAAAGAAAATTAACACGCTCAACATTAATGCAAAAGTAAAACTGTGCAAAATTCCGCGATGCCCAAAAAATAATTGCAATGGGCGCAACAAAAAGCTTTTTCCAATTTTGGAACGAGAGCTATCGATGTCTGGAAGAAAAGTTGCAACAATCATCACAATGCAAAAAAGGATTTTGTTTTCGAAAAAAGGAAAAAATAGTAAGATAAAAAAGATTGAGATCGCTAAATGGGTTCTAATAAGCATATGCTTAATTTTTTTCTAAATCTGAAAGAAGTTTATCAACATCAACAAATTCCATTGATTCAATATTCAATTCGTTGTTGTTAAAGAATTTGTTTACTCTTATTTCTCCAGAAAAAAACATTTCTTTTCCTAAAAGCTCTTCTTTTTGTACTGAAGTCTTTTCTATATCTTCCAAATCAGTTAATCCTAGTTTAGAAAAATTATCTGAGAACACCACTGCTCGGATTGTTTCTGTGCCATCGTCTAAAACAAGATTTACCAGGGCTCTTTTGTCGGCAATAACTTTTCCGTGCTCTGCGCAAATAAAACCATCAGACTCTTTCTGAACTTTTTTTCTGCATTCAGGGCAAGTTTCAAAGAATCTTGGGCCCAGTACACTTACAACAAAAGCTCGCAGCTTGACTGTCTCTGAAGCAACGCTTTCAGAAATCTTTTTTTCATGAACTGCTTTTTGAGTTACAACGGTCTTAATTTCTTCTGAAGAACGCTTAAGATTAGAAAAACTTCCTAAGTGAAGCTCATTGTCTCGCATTGTTCCATTTGAAATTTCAATCACATCTCCCAGCTTTAAGTCATTATTTTCAACAAGAATAATATGATTCATATCCCAAAGCACAACTTTTATGTTAGCTGTTTCATCTGCTAAAGTTAAATTCACAACTTTTCCTTCTTGGCCTTTTCTCATAAAGCTTCTTACAGGGGAAAGGTGGATTACTTTTCCAATAACATTAACCTTTTTCATTCCAGGCAAAAGCTCATTTATTTTAAGCATCTCATTATCAAAGGAGATTCCCAATTCACTAGCGACAATTTGAGCAGCACCCTCTTTGCTAATAAGCCCTGAAAGCTTTGCTCTTTTAGCTTCAACTCTTCTTTCAATTTCCTCTTTATCGATTCCTGAATGTCTGGAAATCCTCTCAAGAAGCTTGGAATAATTTTCTAACATTCCAAGAAAAACAGAAGCTATTTTTTAAGTATTGCGATAGTTTAAAACCCACTAATTTTTCAAAACATTTATAAAAGAAACCTCATAAAAAACCTCATGGGAACAGCTTTAGTTAAAATGAAAATAATGCCTACAGCCCCTGGCGTAGACTTAGACAAGATAACCGAAGACGCTAAAAAGATTATTGAATCAAAAAAAGTTCTTAATCCTGTTTTTGAACAGCAGCCAATTGCGTTTGGATTAATTGCAGTTATAGCGGGATTTGCTTGGCCAGAAGAAAACGAACTTGAGGATTTAGAGCAAGAGTTAAGAACAATTGAGAATGTTAATTCTGTGGAAGTTATTGATTTAAGAAGAGCAATTGGATAAACACTCAATTGGATAAATTTTAATACCAATTAGTTGTTAATTTTTAATGGCACAAGAATCTGAAAATCAAAATTGTGTTTTCTGCCTTATCGCTTCTGAAAAAATTGCTGGCTACAAAATTTCTGAGATTCAAGAGGCTGTGGCAGTTCTGGAAATTAATCCTGTTTCCAAAGGGCATACGATGGTTTTGCCAAAAGAGCATCTTCAGCTAAAAGAAATGAAAAGCAAGATTATCCTTTTTGCCCAAAAGCTTGCCTCTCAGCTCAAAGAAAAATTAAATTCCAAGGATATTGAAATTGCCACTGTGGATTTCCAGGGACATGGGATAATTAATTTAATTCCTGTTTACAACGATGAAAGCATTTCTTCAGAAAGATACAAAGCAACCCAAGAAGAGCTTGAAGAAGTACGAAGCTTATTCATCAAAGAAGATGAAACTAAAAGCCACGAAGTTGAAAAATCAGAAAATAAAACAAACTCGGAAAAAGAGAATAAACAAGAAGAAGATAAACAAGAAAAAAAAGAAAATTCAAAAAATGAAAAACAAGAAGCTAAAGACAATTCTAAAGAATCAACAGTTGAAGACAATCCTAAGCACCCAGAGCAAGAAAAAAGTATCTGGTTTCCAAGAAGAATTCCTTAAAAAACAAAAATAAAACGCAGAGTATAATAAAACTAATCAAAAAAACAGGCACGAAGGGAACTCCTTTTTTAATCCATACAAATTTTTTATGTTTTTGAATGAGCTTTATTTCTTGTTTGCTTAATCCATCCCATTTTGCAAGTATTTTTTTATTTCCAACTAAAATAGGTTTGTAAAGCCAGTCTCCTTCCATCAGCTTATTGGAATCGACAAGCTTAACCATACAAGCCTCGTCGACAGATTTTGCAAAATTAAAAAGCAAGGGGCTTAGAAAAACAAAAATTCCAAGATAAAATAATCCTTGTTGATTAATCAACCCAAGCATCATCACAATTAAAGCCAATGCTTGAACAACCAAGCTTATTTTTTTATTTTTCTGATAAGTTTTAATGAATTCTTTTTTGAAATTGTTTTTGTTTTTAATTGCAAAATAAATGCTAGTGGAAATCCCAAAAATAGAAGCTGTTAAAAAGAAAACGAGCAAAAATGCGACAAACAGCTTCAAATTTTCAACTAAACTAAAGGAAAAAGGCAAAATTGTTCCCAAGGCAATCATAAGCTTTGCATCTCCACCTGCAAACATTTTTCCATGATAAAATAAATTTCCCAAAACAAAGAATATTCCCAATCCAATTAAGCCTTGAAAAAAGAAACTAAAATTTACCAAAGCAAATAAAGAGTAAAAAAACCTGAAGCCAAGTGCAAAAGCAATCAAAGAAAAATTAAGCCAGTCAGGAACTTCTGTTGTTCGAACATCATGAACACTGGCAAATACCAGCCAGATTAATGCAAGAGCAACCAAAACAATTATTTCAATCATAGATACGATTAAATCTCCTCTTTTGTTCTTTGCTTCCCGCCATGCCTGTAAGGATACTTCTTTCTATTCTTTTTCTTATCTTTTCCCTTATTTCTCTTGTCCGGAACAGCATAATCTGACATCTTAGTTTTTAATTGGAAATTTGAATTTAGTTCAAGGAATTATACTTTTCTTTTAATTGAGTGTAAAGAAGTATAACATCTGTTACATAAGAGTCATGCCCTTCAGCACATCCCCAACCAACATAGCCTCTTAATGCAGCTGCCCAGCCAGAATATTTTTTAGAAGAATACTCAACAATACAAGCACCTTCAAACAGTTTATCTCCTACTCGATAATTCTTTTTTAAAATATCTGCAGCAGAAAGTATGCTTGTTTCAGCAGATTTAAGCTGGTTTACACAAGCAGATGTTTGAACACTTAAGAGGGGCGTCTGTCCACACCAAACACTCGGAACAATTTGAGCAATCCCATATGCTTTTCCAGAAGTCGTGTAGGGAAATCCTGCTTGAGCATTGCAATTTGTTTCTTGCATCAACAAAGCAGCAATCAACAAAGGATCTAAAGGATCTTTGGAAAATCCAGCTGAATTTACTTGTTGTGCTGCAGCAATTAAATATCCCGCATAATCATCACAACTTGTTCCACAATTACAAGAACGGCTGGATTTTGTTGTTTCAAGATTTTTCGCTGATTCAAGAACTTGGGAAATCTTAGATTTATCACCTCTCATTGTATTCCCCTCGACAAGGTCATATTTTGAATCACTTAAAAGTTGTCGTGCTCTAGTTTGACAATCCAAAGAAGGACAGCTAGGAAAATATGAATAAGCCAGTGAAAGAGCATAGCAAGAACCTTGTTCTTTTTCTTTTGATGAAAAAACAACTTTTTGATTTAACTCGCAATAGTTATATGTTTGCTTTAAATCGCAAAAAGAATCACATTTTGCAATAATTTTATCAACATTCTCCCTAAAAAACAAATTTAATATTAAATCAAAGTTTCCAGTGAAATAAAAAATTGCTAAAACCAAAACTATTGCACCTAAAACAAAACCTATGACTGTTTCAATGGATGCACCCTGCGCTCGTTTGTTTTCAATTCCCCTCATAGCCATTAGAGCCTTCGAGAATTTATAAACATTTTCGGAGAAAAGAAACAACAAAGAGAATTAGATAAGCCATTCTTTAAAGGTAAACTGATTTAAACGAACACAAGGATTTTTACCATTATCAATAGTGTCATCAATAAAATATTTAACGTTTTGGTGGTTATTAAGATCGTACACCATTGACAAAAGGGAATAGGTTCCTGCATTAATCTTAATAGGGGGATAATCACAGCTGTTTATATCTTTAGAAAGAATGATTGTTGCTAAAGGAATTGCAGCACTATTAGATCCTATAATTTTGTATAAATTATTATTATTTAAATCTAGTACTCTACTTTCTCCGCTTTTTAAGGTATACGCATTCATCTTGAGAATAAGATTTTCCGGATTTAAAGGCGATTCAGCTTCTTCATCTTCCCCCCCATCTTCCTCCTCTGCTTCTACTCCACCTAAAAATTCTTCACAATTTATTTTTTCGCAAGATTGAAAATAAGATTTATATTCTGCGGGGATATTTTCTCCCCTAGAAAATTCGTAACAAGTTCCTTCTGTTTTCTTTTTATCGGGAAGTGTAAGCTTTCTAGTTTTTTGGCAATAAGCATATGATTGGGGAGGAATGCTATTGCAAGCATTATTACACTCTTGCACTCTCAAATCAAGGTTTTCTTTTCCTATAAGACTATTTATCACTGGAATGCTTGTGTCAATCCAACCCATATAAAGCCCAAGAATTAAAGTCATTAAAGCGAGAACTACAATCATAGTAATTACATACTCTTGTCCTCTTTTGTTCATGTTTATTAAAATAAAAAAGAGTTTATAATAATTTCGCAATTAAGAACAACCATCAACGCCTTTATACTCCCAATGCCAAGTTTCAATATAATCATTAGGTTCGGGTGTGTCTTTATTTAGATAAGGGCAAAAACCAAAATTTCTCCCATTTTCTTCTAACCATTTTCCTTGAACATCTGACATTATATTCTGATTATTTTTCAAATTAAAATCTAATGCTGTTCCTCTTGAATGAGCTCCAGTGGCTGTTCCTTTTAAAGCTCCGGTATTAATCTGCGATAAGAGATTATTAAACTCCAATTCTCCAGGGTTGTTGCAGTAAGCATTATAATTTTTCTCAATCCAGTTTTTAGCAGAATCTTTATTATCCCAAGCAGGAATATTTACATAAGTGCTTAATTGAGGGCTAGGAAAAGATTTACAAGAATCTTTATACTTGCAACACCCATATTGTAACAACACTACCATTTGGTTATACAAAGGCCTATAGCCCCCGTCTGCATCGACTAAAACAAATCTTTCTAAATCTAATTCTGGCTCTGTTTCTTCCATAGCTTCTCGGATTAAAAACGCCCAAGCAATTGCTGTTTCTTTTTCGACAAAAGCGTATAGTGTTTTCCCAGAAGCGGATTTTTCTGCAGAAGGCAAAACCACTAAGTCGTTTATATTTAAACTGCCCTGACTCTTGCTCCAATCTGTGGGTTCTGGTTTGCCCCAACTTTGAAAGGAAGGCAAGTTTATTGTTCCGTCGGAATTTTTTAACTTTGCTAGCTCATCTAAAGTTTCTTTATTTGGAAGCCCTGTAACCTTATCTTTTCCAAGATATTCCAACTGGAAAAGAATAAGTGCAGAAGAAAATCGCGGGCCAATTCCTGCATCAATGTCTGCTCCTGAAAGTATGCCTTTATTATTTAATATTGCTCTTGCTTCGGTTATATCATCAAGACTAACTTTAAAAGCATCTGGAAGGACATCTTCCATCTGAGTATTAAATACATTTAATATAACCCCATTTTCAAGCAACCCTGTGCTTTGTTGAATAAACCCGCCTGAACTGACATAGGAATAAAAAGAGTATGCCTGAGAATTAGAGCAACTAAAAAAAGAACATCCTTGGAAGATATTTGGATAATCTCTTGCAAGAGAAGCGCAAGTTTCTGTTTCCACTTTCTTGCCTTTTATTACTAATGGACGGATATTCTCGCAAAATCCTTCTTGATCTTTAAGAGAACACAATGTATCGCACTGAGAAGCTAAATCATCTAAATTAGTGTCTTGCCTAGGAATAATCTCCTTGCCCAAGGTTAAGTAAACCAACAAGCCTACAAGAACCATTAAAGCAATAATAAAATAAATTAAACTATGCGAAACTACAGCTTGTCCTCTTTGATATTTCATAAACAAAAAAATAAAATCTAGTTTATAATTCTTGCGAGTTTAAGAAAGATAAAAAATAGATTAAATGGCTATATCTATCTTTGTTTAATCTTTAAGTAGGTCTCTAAGTCTGAACTGCTTGCTGCACTTTTCCCTTCACAAAGTAAGTTATCCTCTCTACATTTCTTGAAGTATTCTTTCCAAACAGGGTGTTCGGATAAAGCTGCGCAAGAAAATTCATTAACTTTAATTCCAGTTATAGAACCTTCTTTTTCTTTTACTTGCATATAATACATTAAATTTTTTGCTGCTGTTAAATAATTTCGGGTAGCAGAATCTTTAGCTAACTCGATTAAGGTATTTCTAAGTTCTGTGTCCTCTCCTGTTGAAGAATCTAAACTCTTAAATTTAATGCTCTTCCCGTCTGTTGGTGAAGCATCGAGTGCAAACAATTCTGGGAAAATTGCATTAGATTTTAAGTAACCTTCTTCACCTGCTTTAGGAATTAGTTTAATTAACTTTGAAGGAGAAAGATAATTTTCTGGGTCTGTGACACCTTTATTTTTAAGGAAATCAGAGATATTAATAGAATTATTATCTGGATGTGTGTATTTGGTAGGATTATAATCTGTAGGAATTTGATATATTCCTGCACTAGTATTATAAATCTGATATTCAAATGTTTTCTTAAGATATTCTTCTCTTACTGATTGGAATAGTTTTTGCTCATTTTTATATGAAAGGTTATATGTTGCAAGAGCTTCGTCACTTGTAACTGCGCGAACTGTTGCTCTGCTTGCTTTAAAGGATTTAGGACTTGAACAAAAATCTATTTGATTATTCACTCCACAAGAAGTAGAGCATTTTCCTGCAGTTATAGAAACAGTGTCTGGCTGAATCCAGGCAGTTAAATTTTCCCAGCCCATGGAAACTCCAGCAACAATTATTCCAAGAACAATGATAACTATAACAATAAGTACAGCAGAATTTATTCCAAATTCTTGACCTCTTTTGTTGTGCATATCAAGAATATTCAGTAGGGATTTATAAATATTTCTATGATTTGCTTTCCTTGGATTATTCACCTTCAGAAGAAATCTCTTTAATATTAATGCGATAAAGAACAGAAACAGAACCTTTTGAACGAGAGATTGTCAAATAATCTTTTTCTAATTTCACAGACTTTCCTGATTCAGGGTTATTTATCTTATTGAAAGCTTCTTCGTTTGACTGCCCTAGATTCCTGTAAAAATAAAATCCTACTGCATCGATATAAACTTCTTTCAATGGCTCTAAATCTAAAGAAGTGCTTCTAGTGCTAGATAAATTTTTCACAAAGCTCATTATTGCAAAAGTGAAAACCACTAAAGCACCTATAACTAAAACCATAATCGGAATTGATGTTGCTTTTTTTCGATTCATCATTTTAAAAATTATAATTTCTCACCAATACCTCCGAGATTTGCTTGAGATTTAATTGTGCTGAATAGATTTTCTAAATTTTTCAAAGGGAGATTCTCTGATTGCGGACCGCTGAAAACTCCGGCTTCTTCATTAATTAATACAGAGATAAGATTGCCAATTGGCCCTAAATGAACGGGGTCTAGATTTCCAAAGATAAATTCCGAAACTTCAACTATCCCCGAAGAGATTATTCTTGGTTTCAAACCAAACAATTTTTCAGAGTCTGAACTTTTAACTAACAAAAAACTTGAAACAGACTTGGAAAAAATAAAATCCTTATCAATTTTTTCTGTTTGCTCTTTAAGAGAAAAAATCTCTCGCGCTTTAGTTGCCCATCCTTTTACCTCCACTAGTTTGTCAGTTATAAGAACTGCTGCAACTAAAAAAACAATTATCACAATTGTTGTGAAAATCCAGGTTATTCCTTCTCCAACTTGAGCTTTTTTATTTAACATTTTCGTTGAACTTTCCCACAATAGAGCTAATTTTAATTACATAAGGATTGCCTTGTTTGTCTAAAAGATAAACAAATTTCGGAGAAATATAATTCTCTTTTAAAATTTCCCGGGGTGCATCAAGATTTGGATTTCCTGCGTTTAAACTTAAAACTTTTTCTCCCATCGCTAAATCTTTAGAAGAATCAAATTTGAAAAATTCAATTTTAAGATAATATTGACCAACCGGATTTTTTTCCGAGGAAGGAATTTCAAAATTGAAATGACAAAAATCCAGGAGAGTTTCATCAGTTATTTTTTTATTTAAAAAATCTTCATGAATATACCCTTTTTCAGAAATACAATCAACAGCCCTTTCTAAAAGTGCTTGGGACTCAACTTCTCTTACATTGTGAGGAGCTCCGTAAAAAACAGAAGCCATATACACCACTCCGCCAGTGATAATAACGAATATCGCAAACCAGTAAACAAAAAGAACTTTTTGTCCCCCTTTTTTATTGAGCATTTCAGTTATACCCCCCGATTATAAAAACATAAGAGTTTCTATCTGCACTGTAATAATAACTAGTAATTTTTACATCACTGAAAAAAGCATAAGAATAGCCTTTACCTTCAGGATAAAGTTTAACATTAACTAAATTACCTTGAATAAAAACAGAACCATCAAAACTTATGCCTTCTTTTTCTAATTTCTCTTTGGGCATGATATCATCCAGATTAATTTCTATCTTCATCTCAGGCTTTGCATAATCTAATATCAAAGCTATTTTCTTTGCATAAATTTCTTCATAAATCGCAAGGCTATTCATCTTGGAAACAAGAAAAGTAATCAACATTGCCAAAAAAACAGCAGTTATAAGAATAAACATTATATTCTCCATCAAAAGACTTTCTCCTCTTTTACTCTTAATCCCTAATAATTTCATACTATAAAAAATACAAAAACAGATTAATAAATGTTTATAGAAAATAAAGAAGCTGCTTATCCGGGGAGAGTTATGTATTCTTGGCACTGAACTTCTTTTAAAGAATCAGCTTCTAAAATAATCGGAGAAAAAATGTATGAATCATCTGTTGGTTTAAATACCGAGTTATAAATCAAAGTTGCCCCAACTGTTCCTGCTCCAGCTAATCCTATCGCAGTCCCTTTTGCAACAGTGGAGATTCCCATAACAATAGGGGCAGCAGTCCCGCCAGTAGCAAGTAATGTTCCTCCAACTACAATTGTTGCAGCTGCTCCAAAAATCCAATTAGAATTATCATCAAACCAAGACTGTCTTGCAGAACCAATTATGATGTAATAATCTTTTTTAAAATCTAATTTTCGATTAAAAGTTAAATCCTCGCTTTTGATATAATCTTTTATATAACTAAGCCTAAAAACTGAATTATAACGAATTCCAGAAAATTGGTTATTGATATAGTCTACATTATTAGTGTTATACATATACTGAGAATAAGTTTCAGAAGGGGATTTTTTAAAATCTGTTAAAAAGTTATAAAAATCTTGATAAGAAATCTCTGCTTGTGTTTGTTGAATTTTTTCGTCAAAAACAATTCTTGAACAAGCTGCACAAGCAAGATTTGTTTTCCAAGTTTCTCTTTCGGCAAAAGCCATTTTACCTTCACCATAAGCCCACCAGCAATCAACCATTTCATCTGCAATCGCTTTCATAATTTCAGTTTTATCTGAGGCGTCAACCTTGATTGTTTCTGTTGGATTTATTCCCAAACACTTTTTTCCTCCAGAAATGCAAACATAATTTGTTTTACAGTTTGCAGAAAAAGCATTATTCGCAATGCCCCCAATAATTCCTCCTTTAGACTGTAAAGAAATAGAAGCTCGACAAACATTATCCTCAATAGACTTAGTGAAATTAAATCTTATAACTAAAAGAATAATTATCAAAAATGCTGCTATTACTAAGATTATTTTCAATATCTGCGCATCGACTTCTCCTTTTTTATTGAATTTCATTTAGATAACTCCTGCTTTATTAAATAAGGAATAAATTGCAGCTAAGGCTATCCCTACAAAAATAATCCATATTAAATATTTTATTAAAGTTTCAAATTCCATTATGCATCACTCCCTTCTATACGAGGTCTAACTTCATTTGAATTTGAAGGGGACTCTACTATTGAAGATTTACATCCCTCTTTAAATTCTGCGTTATTTGAAATTTCTATAGATTCTTGTAATGTTAAAATATATGGAATTTTTTTATCTGGAGAAGATTTAACCCAGATTTTTTGAGGGGGACTAAGCATAATAGCGCTTTCGCAAATCACTTGTACACCTGAGGAAATCTCTTCATATACTGTCTCGCCGTGATAAACTTTAATGTTCAAATCATTTTTGATGCAAACACTTTTTTGGGCTTCTCCAGGAGAATCTCCAAAACCAAGTCCTTTTTGCAAGCACATACAAGGAACATTTTCAAGATTCCTGCAAGCAGAGTTTACTATGAGGTACCATCCTTTAGGTCCAAAAAGAATAACCTCTTTATCTCCTGCTTCAAGACGACTCACGAGATAGATTAAAGAACTCTCTGCAAATTTAAGTTCTTGATCTTGTTGAGAAGAGTAGTATAAAAAAGCAAGAAGGGAAACTAAACTTACTAAAATAAGAGCCCCTACAATCAACCGAATCGTTTCTTCTGCTAAAAAAAATCCTTTTTTATTTTTCATTTTGTTAATTAAAAGCCTTCTAAAAGTCCGAGAGGAGCTGCTTTAACAAATATTTCTTTATTTCCATTCATTTTAATAGTACAAGAGCTACGAGGAGAAAGTAACTTGTCAGTTTTATCTTCTTCACAGATAAGCTTTCCTTCATCATTTGTCCAAACCATAAAAAGAGAAACTTCTCTATTTAATCCGCCCTTAGAAACTAAGGTCACAACGTTGGATTTAACTCGAGAATCTTTACAAATTCCCCCCTCTTTTATTTGCCCATTGCTCCAAAGAGGACAATAGATTTTATCATTATAATCCCTTCCGGTGATTAATTCAGAATAAACTTTTTCATATGTTCCAGAAAAAGAGGGGTAAATTATTTTATATGCGTCTGTTCCTTGAGAAATGAGAATATTTTTGATATAATCCGAACCTACTTCAAACACTTTTTTATGAATAATCATATTTCTAAAATGAATTAAATTAGGTTGAACAGAAATGTCAGATAATTTACTGAATTGCAGATTTCCTAAATTATTATGATTCTTACAAAAGCCCCATAAAAAAAGATATTCTTTAAGTTTTTCTCGATCTTGTTCATTTTGATTAAGTAACTTCCAATTCAAAGAGCAACTTGAGGTGCAGGGATTAGTTGTGTCTACGTTTTCTTTGTATTCCTTCCAAAGAGCTGTTAAGTCTCTTCCTTCTTCAATTTTGTTTACATTCGTTCTGAGGGGATAGGGTTCGTTATAACAAGAAGAACCTTGACCAACAGTATTTAAGATATTTTTTTCAGTTAATTCTTCAAAAGTTTCTTCTAAATATCTATCAATAACCCATTCGGGGATTGGCTCTGTGAAATCAGTTTTACTTATTATTGTCAATTCCCATCCTTCTGCTGGGCGGAAGGGATTCCATTCTGTAATAAAACCTTTAATCCAAGGAAGAAAAGAATTTGAAAACAAAGCGCCAATAGCAACTGTTATTATTATAATCAAAGCTGCAGACAAAATAAACTTGGTTGTTGTGTTTGGAATAAGCTCTCCCATTTTAACCCTTAAAGATATCTCCTATTCTATCCACAAATGAAACCCCTGTTTCTTTTAATGCAGCATACCCTATCAACATCAGCAAAAGCAGAATAGCCAGAATAACAATTTTAGTTGTATAGCTTATAACAAGTCCTCTTTTCTTCATAAGGTTATCAAAGACAAATAATTAATAAATGTTTTTCTTTCTGAATTGCGTTTAGAATCTTATCACATTCCAGATAAAACTGAAGAAGATATTGCAAATAAAATCAGAGTGGTAATTGCTGCAGTGAAAAAGTAAAACAACATTCCGGCCTTAAGGTTTTTTCCAGTTTTATTAAGTCTTTCAAGCTCATCTTCACCGGCGTCTATTGTGACTAAAGTTTGCGTTAAAATAAAGATTATTTGAACCAAATAAATTCCGATTGCAAGTTGAAGGAAATAAGGAGGAATCATTAATTTAATATCCATCATCTTTAAGACATTGCCAATACCCGAAATTTCCTGGTCTTGCAAACTTTCTAAAAGATTAACTTTTCCCAGAATATTAGTGATCATTGTTGAAAGTCCGACAACAACACCTGCTAGAAGAGGCGTTAAGAAAGTCATATTACTTTTCATATCTGAAACAGTTTCAGCAAGCATATCCTTTAGCCTATCATTAATTTTCTGAATATTTTTAATATACTCTGAAATGCTCATCAAACTAACTGCTGCAATGTGCAATCCTTTTTTGGCTGCCTCAACTAAGATTCTCATGCTTGTTGCAATTAACCCGGAAGGGTACTCATTCATAACTCCCCTTCTGTTCTCAAACAAAGCGTTTTCAACACTCATTCCAAGTCTTTGAATATTATAGCTAACTTTTCTAAAGAAATCCTCAGTTTTCATTCCTCTGGAAGATTCAGCAACTTTGCTAAAAACCAGCTCTGGAGGCGTTCCATTTCCGATTCTATTTCCTAGCTGGAAAAGTGAACTGTTGAATTCTTTTTCTAACTCTTTGGTTTTATTTCTTTCTTTTATCATTTCCTTAGTTTTACTGGTATAAGCAATAGAAAAGAATAGAGCGATTCCTAAAGGAACAAACATGCTTAGAATAGATGCACCAATTCCAAATGGACCTTTAACCGGTTCTCCGGGTTTTCCAACAAATCCAAAAAACATTTGATCTTCAGAACTGCCTAATTTCAACTGAGCAAGAGTATAATCTTTTTGTAATCCTAAAAGTTCGGGAAGAGGGGTATACTGAAATATCAAAGGCAAAAATCCGAGAATAATTAAAGGAATTGCGATTAAAGAAGCTTTAACATAATGTCTATTATTTTTAAAAGAAGAATACTTAGGGTTTCTTTCTAAAAAAGAAGTTTCTCCATGTCCTCCTGGACGCATCATCATGTATTTATTCATTAAGAAAAAAGCTAAAAAGGGAATAATTAAGTTGTAAAGCATGAAAACATGATCTGCATTAAGCATATCTGCAATCATAACCGAAGCTAAAGGAAGCAACGCTAATCCTAAAACAGGAAGAACAGTTCCCAACATGTAAGTATTTTGAACAGGGCCTTTTGTTTCATGAACAAACTTAAGCATTCTGTCATAAACACCATCCAAAACAACTTGAATAGATTTTTCTAAAACAGAAATTCTTCTGTCTTCTCCGGGCTCAAAGAGGCTGCTTTCAATTAAATGGAAAGACTCAATAAATTCCGGAGAATAATCTCTCCAAACTTCCAAGTAATTATCTAAGCTTTCTTTTATTGTTGAGAATTTTCCTATTTCAACATCATAAAAAACCTTTCTTAAATCCAAGGAAAGGGGGTATTCTATATTTTCTGCGGCAAAAGCAATTGCTTTTTCAAGATTAGGAGTATGCCTCATGTAAACAACAACATACAAAATAGCAGGGACCATTTGAGATGAAGCTTTAAGCCTCCATTTGTTGGCAAATCTTTCTGGATAACTGTTCACGTAAGAATAAATAAACAAAGAAAAAATTAACATCAAAAGAAAAAATGTTCCTGGAAAACTGGTTGTTATAAAAAATATAGACAAAGAAAGAATTAAATTAAGAAAAAAAACACCGATAAAAGCAGTTAACCCGAGAGTAATTGCTTGCCAGGGTTCAACGTCAAGATGAGCTATCTCTAAGTATTTCTTGATTTTTTCTTCATCTTTTTTTGAAGCTTTTACTTTCAAAGTGTTTCCAAGGATGTTGCACCATCGTTCATATCTTGACCATTCTGGAGCCATTTCTTGCTTGAACTTGGAATAAGACTGGCTGTAATTTCCTTTTTGGTAAGAAAGAGGCGAACTGTTGATTTGCTTTTCAATTTTTCTTCCGTATTTTTTTAAAATATCATCTACGCTTGGCGGATTTTGATTAGGTAAAGACATTTAGCACCTCGGTTAAACTATCTTAAAAATGTAAAAACAATTAATAAATCTTTGTGGCTATCTGTTCTTAGTTTTAAAATAAAAAAAAGTAAAGCAAAGCCCTAAGAAAAAGGTTCCGATACTGATTATTCTGGAACTGTCTGGAGCACCAGAATTATTTATCACATTTCCGGTTATATTCACAGAAATAAAAATTAAAGCTATAACATAACTAACCACGGCGAGCCAGGCTAGAAATAAAGATTTGTCAAATTTCTTTTTTCTTGATTGTTTCATAGGTAAAAATAACTTAAGAAATATATAAATCTTGCTATAAACTTACCATTTGCCGCTCTTAATTTCCTCATTAAGCCATTTCTGCCAGCGAGGGAAAACTTTATCTGAATAAGGCAATCCAAATTCTTCTCTAACTTCGCTGGAAATCCTGTGGAAGACTTGATTAGCAAAAACATTGAATTTAGCCTCAAGCAACCTTTCATTGCCTATTCTTTCAGCAACATCAACTATCTCTTGCTTAATTTTAGCTCTTAAAAGAATATTATCATAAACCGCATCCCAATTTCCAGCCCAGCCCTTAACACTTGACGCAATGCTTTTGATTATTTCACTGTCTCCATTAATCAAATCTTCTGTGGGTTCTAATTCATCTTTTTCAACATTGTATCTAAGCAAATCAACAAACCCTTTTTCAAGAAGAGGATCTTTTGTCCAGTGCTTTCTAACTTCTGTTACAAGCAAAACTCTTTTTTTAGAAGAAAGCCCATCTGCAGATTTAATCGGATTTGTAACTACAATTATGTCTGTTGCTTTGAAACTTGTTGTTGGGACATTCAAATCATTTACAACCCTGTCAAAAACATCATAAGGTGAAGCACCGTGAATTGTTCCAGCCACGACATTTGCAAGCGCACCAATTCTCATTGCTTCATAAAGAGCTTTTGCTTCTGCGCTTCTAACTTCACCGATAATCAAAGAAGAATCTCCAAGTCTTAAACTGGTTCTGATTCCATCTGAAGCTGAAACTTCTGTTGTTGTTTTAAGCAAAGCAGAACGAACCTTCATTCTGAGAACATCGTAGTTTAATTTTCTTAAAGCATCCAATGGCAGCTCCAAAGAATCTTCAATAACGATGATTCTAGTTTTAGGCAAAATTTCAAGCATTAAACTTCCCAGCAAAGAAGTTTTACCAGAGCTTCTTGTTCCAGCAATAAGCATTGTTCTTGCTCCATCAATAAGAAAACTCAATAATCCTGCAGCAAAAGAATTCAGGGTTCTATTTCTAATAAACAGCGGCAATGTCCAAGGCTCTTCTCTGTGTTTTCTAATTGCATAAGATATCCCCATTGGAGAAAGAGGCTGCTGAACAATTGCAATTCTGGCTCTAAGTTTTTCTATTTCCAATTGGGTGTCTAAAATAGGATTAGCTTCATCTAAAGGCCTTCCAGAAATCATTCTGAATTTTGAAGCCCAAGAGTCAACCTCTTCCTGGCTTGGAAGAATATTTGTTGCACACTCTTCATAATCCTGATGCCTTAAAAAAATCTTAGTCAAAGGAATAGGCGCATTCAAAACAATATCCTGAATTTTTTTGTCTTGCAAAAGAACCTCGATAACTCCGAAACCGATTGTATGCCTTACAAGAATTGTTGCTAAGGTGTTTAAATCAGGATACTTAAGGAGAATCTTTTTTGTTTGCGCTAAATCTTGCAATAAATCTCGGGCAATGTTAAAAAAAACATGTCTTGTTCTTTCAGTGTCTGTAAATTCTTCTGCACGAGGCTGGTGCTCAATTAAAACATTCTTAGCTAAATTCAAAAGCATATTCTGAGATTCATTTAAATTATTTTCTGGAGGAACAATATGGTAAATCATTTTAGCTTCTTCTTTGCTTCTTAAAATTGTAACAAGAGATTCATCATACTCTCCGCTGGAAATTTTGTATTGGTCTACAATCTCTGCATCTTCTGGCAATTCGGAAACAAGCCTTGTGAAAGTGAAATTGGGAATTACATCTGCTTTGAAAACGCGGTAATAAATTTCTCTGCTTCCCTTGGAATAATCTGATATGTAATCTTTGACTTGAGAAATGAGTTTTGTTGAGCTTAATAAAATGAAAATTTTCTCTAGAAGTCTTACATAATTAGCTTGGTCTCTTGCCATTTCATCACCCATTCTTTCTAAGATGACCTTCGCGTGAACAATAGTGTCTTCCAGAGTAGCGTATGCTGAGACCGGGTCTCTTTTCAACAAATAAAGAAAAGAAAACATTTCCTTGTACCTTGAAGAGTGAAATTGTTCATTGAATGTTACTAATTTTTCTCTGGAAAGTATTTGTTCTTGTTTAATTAAGTAAACATAAAGTTGAGCAATTTCCAATATCAAAGAAGTTTCTTTGAAATCGTAATTGTAATTCTTTTGTTGAACAAAAACAATTCTAGAAACATTGGGATTTTCAATAAGTGCATCCATTGTTCTTTCCATAATCTCTGCAGAACCAGCTAAATCCGGAACAAAGGGCGCACCTAGATAATTGATATACAAAACATCTTCACCGCCCTCTTTTTTAACTTGATAAGAATAAAGAGCTGCTCCCTGTTCAAATTCCATAATAAAATTAAGATATTCTGATTTAAAACTTTATTGATTAATTAACCTCAACAAACAAAACAATTTTAAACTAGTTTAGCATTTTTTAAATAACGTGAATAATCAAACAGAACCATCAGATATGCAAGGAATTAACAGCGCATTAACAGATTTAGATGACAAACAAAGAACGCTGAAAAATCAAATGATTTTAATAGGAAAAAATCTTATTGAAACCAGAGAAAAAACCAAACAAGAAGTTTTAACATTAAAAAAAGATGTTGAACTCCTTAAACAAGAAGTAAACAGGATGGTATCTTTTTTAGAAACTCTTTCAGGAGAGTTATCTAAATTTGCAAGAAAAGAAGATTTAGAGATATTAACTAAGCAAGCGAGAATGTTTCAACCTTTGGAAAGAAGACAATTAATACAATAAAATGGGAACACTAGAACAAGTAACAAAAATGAGAGAAGAAGGAATGAACGACGAAGATATTATTTACAATCTTAGAGAACAAGGAATCTCACCAAAAGCAATAAGTGACGCGCTTAATCAAGCAAGCATAAAGGCTGCAGTAACAGGAATAAGAGGGGACTCACTTGTTCCTCCTCAGAATGAAGATTATGCTCCTCAAGAGTTTTATTCTCTGCCAGAAAAATCTTCTAAAGAAAGATACGCTCCGGAAAACGAAGAACAAGAAGAAAGTTATTCTCCTTCTGTAAATTACAAAACTCAATCTCCAGAACCTAAAGATTATTATTCTCCTCAAGAGACTTACACTCCCGCTGCACAAGATAATTATCTTGCTGTTCCTCAACAATCTTATCCTCAAGAGGGTTATGCCCCTGAACAGTATCAAGATCCTTACGCTCAGCAAGCTTATTCCGGATATGCGCCCAACACAAGCACAGAGACTTTGATAGATATTGCCCAGCAAGTTGTCTCAGAAAAAACTGCTGAAATAAGAAAAAGATTAGATGAATTAGAAGAATTCAAAACATTGGCCCAGACAAGAATAGATTACATTTCAGAAAGAGTCAAAAGAATTGATTTGACATTAGACAAGTTACAAATCGCAATTCTAGATAAAGTTGGCTCTTATTCTAGCACACTTGAAGGAATAAAAAAAGAAATGTCCATGATGCAAGAATCTTTTAGCAAAACTCTTAATCCTTTAATGGACTTAGCAGAGAATTCTTTTCAAAAGCCAAATAGAGTTGACCCTGCGCAAAAATTAAGAAAAAGAAGTTAATTAAAAAATTAAGAAGATTGAGCAGGAGGATAAAATAAATAAGGGTGATATGGCTGTTGTGAACTAGATTTTTCTGAACTTTTTGGAACAGGAAGCTTCCATCCCACGATTGCGGCAATTGCAATCAAAACAACAATTCCCACTAAAACCCATCCTAAAATAACTCCAATATCATAACTAGAAGCAGAACTTTTTATGCCAAACACATCGCTAAAACTAGGATAAACAACCACTGCAGTGATGATTGCTCCTATCGCTAAGAGTATGTACAATATCCATTGCTTATTTTTATCAATAAACATCCCAAACAAGATTAGTACTCCTAAGATGATTGAAAGTCCGACTCCGACTTTAGGAAATAATTCTGCAAAGAATTTTGGAACTAAAGGCACTTGCAACGCCATCAGTGAAACACTCATTGCAATTAATACTATAACTCCCTTGTTATCTTTGAATAATTCTAACTTAGAAAGAACTCCAAAAATTAAAGCAAATAAAAGCAAGAAGGGGAGGATATAACTGTAAAATCCGGCATTCTCTAAAAAAGTGCCTATTGAGTTTCCAGAACTTTCAGCGCCAACAAAAGCTGCTAAAAAAATTAACCTCTCAATCATGAAAAAAAATAGGGATTATTATTTAAATATGTTTCGAGAAAATATAAAATTAAGAGCTAGCTTTTCCTCTTAAAACCAAAGCAAGTGCCAAGGCAATTATTACAACAAATCCTACATTTGTCCAAATTGCCTCACTACCAGACTGATTAAATAAAGGATCTATAATGAACTTGTCTATCTCTATTCCTGCTGCCCAAAGACTAGCATAAACAATTGAAAGAATAACCAAAGCAAACAACACTATAATTGCAACTTTGTTATTAGTGACTATGCTTAAATCCGCTTTTCCACTAACTGCGCCCCAAATCAGTAAAGTTACAAAAACTATAACCAAAGCGACGCTCAAGAAAAGCATTAAATTGCTTACCATCAAAGCAGGTCCAGCAACTCCAACAAAAATAAATCCAATTACAAAAGAAACTAATGCGTTTAACTGTTTGTTACCCTCTCCAAGGACTTTAGTCTTCTCCAATAAAGCAAATGCAATTAAAAATACTAATAAGAAAGGAAGTAGGAATTTGGTAAATAACCAGTGTTGCAAAAATATAGTTTCTTCAGCAGCCATCTTACATTAAGTCTTCGGTCATTTCTTCAAATCCTGGTTCAGCTGGACTTGGTAATGCAGAAGAGTTTATTATGATAATATCACTCATAGCCTTAACAAACTGGTGAGGAATTATAACTCCTTTAGCGCCTCCAATAAGAGAAGCTATGCCTCCGCCAACTCTTATTTTCCAACCATCTATCTTATTTTCGTAAAGATTTGCTTCTTCAATCTCTCCGAAGTAATCTCCAGAATCTGTGTAAACTTTTACACCCAAAACCTCTGTAATTTTTTTGATTTTCATACATTAAATTAATGTAAACGATTTAAATACTTTTCCGTTATTTGTTATCTATAACATCAACGGATATTTGAATAGCTGCGAGGGAGGTTTAAATTAAATTAAAGAATAAGTTTATAAAAATCTCTAGCTTAAGTGAAACATGTTTAGCATAAAAGAGATTACCAGCATTTTATTAGTTTCAGTTATCATCAGCTTCTTAATGAATCCTTTTGGAGGGAAACAAGTTTACTTCTCTTTGTTTGTCTCTTTTTTTCTTGTGTCTTTTTTGAATATTCTTGCCAAAAAAATAGTTGCTTATTTCTTTGACGCTAAAATTAAAATAAAAATATGGGAGATATATAGATACGGATTCAGAAAAGAATTCCATTTCACTCAACCAATTCCCGGAGGAATTGTTATGCCAATTATTTTTAAGATGTTTTTCTTTCCGATAAATATTTTTATCTGGATGGCTTGTTTAGTTTTTGACACAGAACCTGAAGCTTACAAGGCTGCCAGAAGGCATGGATTATACAAATTCTCAGAAATGGCAGAAGAGGAAATTGGATGGATTGCAGCATCAGGGATTGCAATGAATCTATTACTCGCTTTAATAGGATACTTATTCGGATTCCCTGAATTTTCAAGGATTAATATTTTCTACGCGTTGTTCAATATGATTCCTGTTTCAAATTTGGACGGAAATAAAATCTTTTTTGGAAATCTTTCTTTATGGATATTTTTAGTGGCTCTTATTTTTATTGGATTCTTTTTCAGTATATTTATAATCTAAACTTTTTGTAGAATAAAATGGAATTTTTAAAAGACATATCCCCTAGGGATTATCAACAAAAGATATTAGAAAGCTGTCTTGAAAAAAACTGCTTGGTTGTCCTTCCAACAGGATTAGGTAAAACTTTGATTGCATTAATGCTTGCGATTCAAAGAATGAAACAATTTCCAGGAGAAAAAGTTTTATTTTTAGCCCCTACCCGCCCTCTAGCAGAACAACATTTAAATTTTTTCACAAGCCATCTTTCTGAACTTTTCGGAGATTTGCAACTTTTCACAGGAACAGTTAAGGCAGACCAAAGAAAAAAAATTTGGAAAACTGCAGACATAATTTTTTCAACACCTCAATGTATTGCAAATGATTTGAAAAAAAAACTTTATGATTTAAGCGATGTTTGCCTTTTAGTGGAAGATGAAGCGCACAGATGCATGAAAAATTACGATTACACTTATGTTGCTCAAAAATACAAAGAAACCTCACAACACCCCAGAATTTTAGGATTAACCGCTTCTCCGGGAAGCGAAGTTTCAAAGATAAAAGAGATTTGCAAAAATCTTTCTATTGAAGAAGTTGAGCTAAGGACTCGTGAAAGTGAAGATGTAAAGCATAATCTTCAAGAAAGAGAATTTGAAAAAGTTGTTGTCGAACTTCCTTCAGAGATTGAAGAAATAAGAAGGATGATGAAACAAGTTAATGATATTTACATCGATGAACTCAAATCTAGGCATCTTTTATTTGAGGCTCCAACAAAAACAAATCTTATTCTTCTTCAAAAAAGAATTATGAACTCGCTTTCAAAGGGAAATAAAAATTTCAATGTGATGAAAGGTGCGTCTTCTTGCGCTAGTGCAATCAAACTTCAGCATGCGATTGAACTTCTTGAAACTCAGACTCTTAAAGGATTCCATGATTATCTTGCAGACTTATTTGACCAGGCTGCGAAAATGAAAAGCAAGGGAGTTCAGCAGCTAATGAAACGCCCAGAGATGAATCTTGCATTTATTCGCTCTGCAGAACTTTTGAAAAAAGGAATTGAACATCCAAAAATAAACAAGCTTGCCGAAATAGTTGAATTCGAAAAAACAAAGAATTCTTCTGCAAAGATAATTGTGTTTTCTCAATTCCGAGACACAGCTCTTCAGATTTCAAAAACATTAAATAAAATTTCTGGAATAAAAGCAGGTGTTTTCATTGGGCAAACAAAAAAGAAAGGGGAAGGCTTAAGTCAAAAAGAACAAAAAAGAATGATTGTAGATTTTTCTTCTGGAGAATTAAATGTCCTTTGCGCTACTTCTATTGGAGAAGAGGGCTTGGATATCCCTGAGGTCAGTGTTGTTATTTTCTATGAGCCTGTTGCTTCTGCAATTCGTACAATTCAAAGAGCAGGAAGAACAGCTAGACTTAAACCGGGAAAACTGATGATTATGATAACCAAAGCTACTAGGGATGAATCTTTTTATTATGTTTCCAGAGCTAGAGAAAAAAAGATGCAAACAGCAATAAGCTCCATTAAAAAAGATATGACTAACGGAATGGATATTTTTTCTGAAGATAACTCTCAAGAAACATTAAAAGAAAAATCTGAAAAGCAAACAACATTAGACAAATTAGATTAAAAATAATCAATTTAAAAAATAAATTAGAACTAAATTTTATTCATCTCTCTAAACTTGTGTGCTGTTCCTTCAATATATCCAGCATTACTGACTTCGATGAAATCAGCTTTCCCTTTTAACTTTTCAATACAATCTGCTCCAACATAAGTCATTCCTGAAGCTAACCCTCCAAGGAATTTTTTTAAGATTGGCTCAACAGGCCCATTGAATTTAACTTTTGTTTTTTCTCCTTCAACACTTATTATTTCATCTTTCTTTTTTCCATCCATTTCATATCTTTTGATTGTTGCTTCATAACTTGCCATTCCCCTATAAATTTTATATTTTCCCTTTTCATCTTCAATAATTTCTCCAGGGGTTTCATCAGTTCCTGCGATAATGCTTCCAACCATAATTGTATCTGCGCCTGCTCCAATTGCTTTGGTTAAATCTCCCGGAATTCTTATTCCCCCGTCTGCGCAGATAGGAACTCTTCCTTGACTAGCTTCATAAACATCCATAATTGCAGTTAATTGGGGAACTCCTGCGCCAGTCATAATCCTTGTTGTGCACAAAGAACCAGGGCCTATTCCTACCTTAAGCGCATCTGCACCTTTGCTGATGAAGTATTCAGCTGCATCTTTTGTTGCAATATTTCCAACCATTACATCTTTTTTTGGATATTTTTCTTTTATCCAATCCAATGCTTTTCCAACATATTTGGAATGCCCATGTGCAACATCTAAAACAAGAATGTCAACTCCTGATTCAACAAGAGCGCTGACTCTTTGTTCTAAATCTTTCAAGCCAACAGCTGCTGCGCAAAGCAATCCTGCTTTTTTCACCTCTTTAACCCAGGAGCACTGCTCTTCGATTAAACAAAATCTATGCAAAATTCCTAATCCCCCCATTCTTCCAAAAGCGATAGCCATCTTAGCCTCGCAAACAGTATCCATATTAGAAGCCACCAAAGGCATATCTAAAAAATGATTTTTTGTGACGCGCGTTTTCAATACAACATCTTTTCTGGAAACAACTTTGTTATACTTAGGAATAACCAAAACATCATCAAAAGTGTATCCTTTTCCAATTATTCTTGCCACGAAAAATCTCAGTTTTTTAGAGTATAAAAATATAATTAAACTCAAGCACAATGAAAACGCTATGGAAAATTCCAATTTTTCACAGATATTCTCAAAGAAAAAAGAGAATAAATCTTTCCGAGAACCCCTGAAAGTAATTGTGGATTACAGAGAGAAAAATTCTTTTGTCCCGGCAAATCTTTCCAAGTTAGGGATTGAAATAGAATTCAAAGAGCTAAAAGTTGCGGATTATTTAGTGAATGGAATTGCGATTGAACGAAAAACAGTTTCAGATTTCATTTCTTCAATGATAAACCAAAGATTGGTTTCTCAGTTAGAAGGGCTAAAGCAATACGAGTCGCCTCTTCTTGTCATAGAGGGGATTTACGAGCAAGAATTATACTCTGACAGTCACGAATCCGGGGTTCATGCAAATTCCATAAGGGGTTTCTTGCTTTCAATCATGTTGAAACACAAAATTCCTGTTTTGTTCACAAAAAATCCAGAAGATACAGCTAGATTCATTTTCACTATTCTTCAAAAAAAAGAAAAAGAAAACTCGCTAAACATTTCTAGAAAATCTTTAAGCAAAAACGAGCAGATTCAGTTCATTATTGAGGGTTTTCCGGGAATAGGTCCCAAAACAGCAAAGAAGCTTCTTGAAAAATTCAAAACCATAAAAAACATTGCCAATGCTTCACAAGAGCAATTAAATGAAGTTATTGGCAAAAAAGCAGAAATCTTCAAACTTATTGAAGAAACATACTCTCCAAAAAATTAAAGCAAGGGATAAGATTTCAGAACCTTATAATCTAGACCAGAAGATTTGAGAATTGACTGCATTAAGTTAAACTCTTTCACTGAAAACTCCATCTCGGAAATTTTTGTTTTATTTAGATATTCTATGAACCCTTTCTTATCCTTCACAGATTTAACTCTTGCAATAGTCAAATGCCCCATAAATCTTTTTTCTTTTGGAAAAATTTCTTTTAATTTTTCATCGATTTCTTCTTGAAGTTTCTCACAATCACCCATAGAAAGCCAAATTATCCTTATCTCAGATTTAGAAAAGAATCCTATTTTAGAAATTTTTGTTTTAAACCCTGAAAGTTTAATTTCAGAAAGCTTATTTTTGATTTCTTCTAGTTTGCTCTCTGATACTTCTCCTAGAAACTTTAAAGTTAAATGAAGATTTTGTTTCTCGGTTTTCTTGCCCTTAAATTCCGGCAGATTGTTTTGAATCTCAAGAATTTCTTTTTTTATTTTTTCAGGAATGTCCAAGGAAATAAATAATCTCATTTTGATTATTTTTATTTATTTGATTTTTATTTTTTAATTTTGGAAAAATTAAGAACTTTTTTTGGAAAATTTTTCTTTTTTTCGGTAGCAAAGCCTTTCTTATTTTCGATTCTATCCAGAATTATCAAGATTAAAAATCCTGTGAAAGCAATTGCTCCAACTACCAAGAAAAGTGAACGAAATCCGAGAACTTTAGCTATACTTGCTCCAAAAAATGCAGCTGCGCCAGAGCCCAACCCTATGCTTGTGCTCCAAAGAGAATACTCAAAACCTTTTTTCGTTTTGTCCATATAAGTTGTAAACAAGCTAAACCAGGAAGGATAAGCTAAAGCTGTCCCAAATCCATAAACTGCTTGTGCCAAAAAAATTAGCTTAACGTCTTGAGCAAGAACGTACATTAAAGGAACAGTTATCATCAAAAAAGTCCCTATCAAAAGCAATTGTGTCTTTCTCTTGTGTTTATCTATCAAGTATTTTGAAAGAGGTAACTGAATTGGAGATTTAACCCCCCAATAAATTGCGGTGGCAATTCCTGCAGAAAGAACTCCCCCGTTTAAGTCTTGATTAATGAATAATGCAAATATCGGGCCAATGAGTCCAAAACTACTGACGATTAAAATATCAGACAGTATCAATAAAGCTAATTTTTTATTCATTTATCAATAAAATAAATTTGATTTATAAATTGTATTAATTCTTTAAACTATCTCGGAAAGGATTTTTGCAGCAAGCTTGACTGTTTGTTCTTTTTCATCTTTTTTAAGATTTAAATTAACTAAATCTATTGCACGAAGATTTTTGATCTTATTTACTCTTTGGATAAGATAAAGAAAATCTCTGCTGCTAAATCCTCCATTTTCAGAATAACTTGTTCCCGGAGCAAAAACGCAATCTAAAACATCTAGATCTATTGAAACATAAAGATTCTTGCCTCTGGAAAATTCTGTGATTATATCTCCCATCTCTTGAATGTCCTCAACAAAATTATTCATTGAAACCACTTTAATGTTCTTTTGTCTTAGAAACTCAAATTCATTTTCTTGAAACGCGCGGGCTCCGACAAAGAGGATATTCTGACTAGGAAAGCCTAGTTCGACAATTCTTCTTAGCCATTCTCTATGGCTAGGAAACTTTCTTTTTTGCTTTTCAGAACTTTCTATACAGTCAACATGAGCATCAAAAACGATCAAAAAAGGAAGTTGCTTATTTTCAGCACAATAATCTAAGAAAGCATTCACAAGAGAATAGCTAACTGAATGATCTCCTCCTAAAAAAATTGTTCTTTCTTTGGTTTCAAAAATTTCTCTGGAATTTTCATAGATCAACTTGTTGGTGAAATCTAAATTAGAATTGTCTAAATGGATCTCTTCTAAATCCAATGCTTTGACATCTATCTTTTTTCCTTGCTCATTAGTTTTAATATCGTAAAGAGATTTTAAAATAGCATTTCCTGCTTTTTCGCATCCATCTGTTTTTCCCAATCCATCAACGCCCGGAACTTTTACAACAAACATTTTGGTTAACTCTTGATTTTTAATTTATAATTACCTATCTTAATTTTATTTAGGGATAAGAGCGAAAAAACTGTATTTCTCAATTGCTTTCTTAGCTAATTCTTTAATCTCGCTTATTTTAACTTCAGAAATATATTTCTCGTACTTTTCGTAATTTTTTATATTATCAAAAGTTTCGCTATAAAGAAGATTAATCATTTGGGAGTAAGAATCCTCGACAGAAATTTTGTAATTTCCAATTATTTGCTCTTTAACTTGCTTTAATTCTTTTTCTGAAATATCTCGGGAAACTTTTTGAAATTCTTCGATTATTAACTGTTTAACTTTAGCGACATTTTCCTTGGAAGTTCCAACATAAATGTAGGCATGCCCATAATCTTTTCCTGTGTCTAATCCTCCTCGAATCGAATAAGCAAGATTTCTTTTTTCCCTGATTTCAGCAAATAGCCTTGAAGACATCCCTCCTGCAAGCAAAGTATTCAAAACCATAGAGGCATAGATTCTCTTGTCTTTTATTTTTGGAACATGATAAGCAAAAACGAGATTTGCCTGGTCAATTCCTGTTCGCTTTTCGATTTGAGATTTATTTATTGCAATAATCTTTTGCTTTGGAACTTCTGCTTTCTTAAATGAAAATCTTTTTTCTGCAAATTTAACAATTTCATTAAAGTTAGCTTTTCCCACAACACATAAAATCATATTGCTTGGCTGATAAAGCTTCTTGAATTTATCAATAATCTTTTCCCGATTAATCGCACCCATTGTTTTTTCTGTTCCTATAAGTGAGATTCCAAAAGGAGGTTCGTAAAGCAAACTTCCTAATTTGTCGAAAACATAAATTCCGGGATTGTCTTTCCGCATTTTCATTTCTTCAAAAATAACTTTTCTTTCTTTTTCCAATTCTTTTTCGTCAAAAACAGGATTTTCAACCATGTCTCCTAAAACTTCTAATGCAGTCTTAAGATGTTTGCTGGGCATTTTACACCAAAAGGCTGTTAAATCTTCATCTGTAAATCCATTAAGAACACCTCCATTCTTTTCAATTTCTTCAGCAATCTTTTTTGCGTCTCGTTTGGGTGTTCCTTTGTAAAGCATATGCTCAATGTAATGTGAAATTCCCTTTTCATAAACAGCTTCGTTTATTCCCCCTGCTTTAGAAGCAAATGCCACGCTCACTACAGGAAGATTTCTTTTTTCAAAAAGAACAACCATGCCGTTTTTCAAAATTTTTCTTTGAATTTTAGTCATAAATAAAAAAAGGTTTGCTAGTTTTTAAAATATTGTACAATTAACTCAGTTTCTCTTAGTTAAAACAAAGAATCTTTCTCCGCCATAGGAAAAGTCATCTAAAACATTAAAATTCTCTTTTAAAAATTCAATTATCCAATTACGATTTGCTCGGAATTTAGTTCGTTTAATCATACTTTCTGTTGCAAAACTTACAACAACTTTTTCAGAATTTCCTGCCAAATAGTCAATCAGCTTTTTCGAGTAATCTTTTTCTATAGCTTCAAGAGAATCAATAACTTTAAACAAAAAAGTCAATCTGGGTTGGGGAGTTTTTTCAATTAACTTTTTCAGATTTTCTAGGTCGAATAAACTCATTTTGACAGCACGCCCGGATAATTTTTCTTTAACAAAGAATTCATTCATAGCAGTTACGAGTTGCCCAACAGATTCTACTGCAGTATATTCTACTTTAAAGCCAACTTTTTCAAAAAAGCTGTAACTTAATCCGTTTATTCCTGCTCCTAAATCAATTATACTTATTTTTTTAGGCATTCCAGAAAAAATCTTAGAATAAATCTTGGAAAAGTGAGGCAGCCTTTCTCTGGTGGAAAGATGCTTTTTCAAATGCCATTCCGAAGACTTTTCTTTCAAAGAGAAAATCTTTTGACTGCTAAACCCTGAAAAAATCTTTCGCAAAGAATCCCTCGTTAGCTTAATTTTTTCTTCGTCTGAATAACTTGGTTTGTTGAATTTATTGAAAACATTTTCTACATCAATTTTTGGAAGCTCGGAAAATTCTTTTTTTTCAATTATTTTAGATATTAACTGTTCTTTAGAAAGTCCTGTTTCTTTTATTTTCATAACTTTTTTAATTAAAAGATATTTAAATATTAAAGGGTTAAAGAGAATTAAGCACCAAAATGGCATCCACAAACCAATCTCCCCAGTATAAAAAAGCAGAAGCGCAATTTTTCTTGGCTAAAACAAATGAAGAGAAACTTAAGTGCCTTGAAGAAATGATAAAAGAATGCCCTAAGCACAAATCCAGTGAAAAAATGCTAGCTAATCTTAAAACAAGGTATATTAAGCTTAAAGAGAAGATCGAATCAACGCGAAAAACTAGCAAAGGCTCAAAAAAACCAGGAATAAAAAAAGAGGATATGCAAGCAGTTATTGTAGGATTTGCTAACACGGGAAAATCCACTCTTCTTGCAAATCTAACAAACACTAAACCAGAAATTGCGCATTATGGGTTTACCACAAAACAACCTGTTCAAGGAATAATGCACTATGCTGGTACAAATATTCAGATAATGGAGATTCCTGCAATAGGCTCAGAATATTATGACAAAGGGCTTGTTAATTCTGCAGACACTCTTTTATTTCTCGTGACAGAAATTGCTCAAATTTCTGAAATTGAAAAACAAACAGAAAGAGCTTATGGAAAAAGAATAATTCTTTTCAACAAGATAGATTCTCTTTCTGCAAATGAAATTAGAAAAATTTCTTCAACACTTCAGTCTAAGAAATATGAATTTGTAATGATTTCTGGTGAAACTCAAGAAAATTACGATGAACTCAAGGAAAAGATTTTCAAAAGTTTTGATAAAATTAGAGTTTATCTCAAAGAACCGGGAAAAGAAGTAAACAAAGACAAAGACAAGCCAGTTATTCTGGAACCAGAATCGACAGTGAGGGATGTTGCTGAAAAAATCTTAAAGGGATTCTCTGAAAAAGTTAGTGAAACAAAAATATGGGGCCCAAGTTCAAAATTCGCAGGACAAAAAGTTGGATTAAAGCATGAACTAAAAGATTTGGATGTTGTTGAATTTAAGACAAGATAACCTTGAAGATTAAATTATTTTTAAGAATAAGCTGCTTTTGCAAGTTTTTCTAAAGCTTCTTTTTCTTTTGCAATTGGTTCTAATAATTTAGCTATCTCTTTGGAAACTGCATTTTTCAAGTCTAAAGGATGAAGTTTTTTGCTTACAAAATCTCTTTCAATATCCTCGTAATTAGAATAAGAAAGATCTCCTCCAAATTTAGCATCTCTCTTTACAATGAACTTTTCTTTTTTGTCTTTTTTAATTGTCATCAAAATATATTTCAAAAAAGACATTATTCCATTATCTGCATTTCCTGCAACACACTCTGCACAAATCATTTTTTTTGCAATTGTTTCAGGGCAGTCCATCAAATCAATTTTAGATTTTTCATCTGAAGAAGACATTTTTTCTCCGATAAGTCCGGGAATTAAAGGATTCATAATTTCCACTCGAGGTTTGTAACCCATCTTAGGAAGATTCTCTCTAGCTAAAACCATAATTTTTCTTTGGTCTGTTCCTCCGAGTTGACAGTCTGCTTTCAAGTATTCTTCATCAAGAGTCTGCATTAAAGGATAAATAATTCCAGAAAGCTTAGGATTTTCGATTGCTTTTACAACATCTGAAGAAGCTTTGGATGCATCATGAATTGAAACCAATGAAGAAAGCTTCAAAAGATCATACATATATTTTGGATTTAACTCTAACTCGCTTCCCTTGACGAACTTCAAATTTTTAGTGTCTGCTCCAACAGATTTAATTAAAAGAGGAATTATTTTTTTATAATAATTATACTTTTTTTCAACAATTTCCCAAGGAACATTATCTAGGGTTGCATGAATATCTGCTAAGAGTATTTTAACTTCAAATCCTGCTTTCAAAAAATCAGCTATCTTCAATGCAGGTAATAAATATCCTACATGAGGTTTTCCTGTAGTTGCAGTTCCCCAGTAAATTACTGGTGTTTTCTTGGATTTTAAAAGCTCAATTAGTTGTTCTTCTCCAAGAATTTCTTCTATGTTTCTTTTAACTAGTTCTAATCTTTCTTCAACGCTTAGTTTAGAATTCTTAAGCGATTTCTTTTCCATGTTTAACTTAAACAGATTTGATTATTAAATATTTCTAAAAAGAAATTATTCTTTAAAGAAGAATCTTATAATGTTTCCCGTGACTCTGCTCAAAAGAGTTCTCCAATTAGTTTTTGTAACGAAAGAATAAGTTTCGGTTGCTCTCCAGTTTCCAGAATTATCTGAAGCATACCACCTATAACTTACTGTTTTTCCAGATTGAGAAGTTAATATTTTTGTTACCGGGACAGTTATGCTTTTTCCAACAATTGCAGAAGTAGATGTTCCAAATTTAACAGGAGTATCATTTACCCATTGCCCAGAGTTATCTGTTGAAAAGATATATTCTCCATTAGGTGTTAATGAAGTTTCATCTATCCAGGTTATTGAAAACGCTGCTGGAAGCCCTGCATAAGTGTTTAAATGAACTACATTCATATATGTTGGAGGATAAACATCTCCGGATTGTTTAATTGGTTCAGTTGGTTTTATTGGAATAGGTTCTTCTTCTATTGGTGGTTCTACAGGATTCGGAGTTTCTTTAGGTGGCTCAACAGGAACAGGATTCTCTGGAGGAAGTACAATATTACCAACTTTCAAAGAATAAACTTGGGTGGAATTCCAATTACTTGCATTATCTGAAGCGTACCATTTATAACCAATTACCTTTGCACCAGTGCTAATGGTCAAAGTGCTATTTGCCCAACTAGGAGTTATTGAAAATTTAATTGGAGAATTATTCTTCCATACACCTGAAGCATTTGTAGAAAAGATATACTGTCCATTTGGATTCAAAGAAGTTTCATCGTTCCAGTAGGAGAAGAATTTTATGGTTGTAGACTTTAAATTACTAAGACTTATTTGATGTCCTACATTTGAATAAGTTGGAGCTGTTTTATCTATAATTGGAATCGGTGAAGAAGGAGCTGTAACAAAAGAATAAATTGGAGTGGAGTTCCAGTTGCTTGCGTTGTCTGAAGCATACCATCTATAACCTATTGTGACTCCTACTTGAGAAACCAAAGTTTTTGTGACATTCGCCCAGATTGGAGTCATGGAAAATTTAACTTCAGAATCATTTATCCAAATTCCCGTGTTATTAGTTGAAAAGATATATTTTCCATTTGGATTTAAAGAAGTTTCATCCCCCCAGAGAACAGAAAACTCAGTTGCTTGTCCTGTAGTTGTATTGCTATGATTTGCGTCTGAATAAATTGGAGCAGTTACATCTAAAAACGGTAGTTGAATTTGACTTTGAACAGAGTTGTAATATCTGCTATTTTGAGAGTCGTAAAAGTCTGGCCAATAAAGATTTTCAGGAAGATAGTCATAACCTAAATCAAAACGATATAATGTAGAATTTCCCTCTTTACCAAAAGGACCATCTCGATAATACTCATTTAGAATAAGAGATAAATCTAGTTTACCATTTTTATCATAATCTCCTAAACTTATTTGATCCGTGATACTAGCAAAATAAAGGTTGGGGATTTCTATTTCCCGAACTAATTCCCCAAAAAAATTATAGATTTTGATCCACGAAGAGCCTTCCGAATCAACTTCTCCAATAAAAGTAATTATCTCTGTAATTCCATCATTGTTAATGTCCCCCGTAACTATAGCCCTCGATTGTAACGTAGTTAATTCAGAGGTGCTTGATTGTTCTTGCCCAAATTCACGAACAATATTTCCCTCTAAATCAGAAATTATCAATTTAGTTTTCAAGTCACGTCTGCTAATTCCTCGATAATATCTTGCAACAAGATATATTTTTGAATCTTGTTCCAAGACTACGGGTTCGGTACTTAAAACATAACCTCGAACAGGAGTGGTTTTTCTGATTATTTGCAGTTCTTTATCTAATAGATACATTTCTGAAGATTGATTATCAAGATACCACGCGTCTCCTGCTGAAGGGTGCTTGTTTATGGGTAAAACAAAGATAATTTCTCCACTTGAATTTATAACCAAAGGATTAGGAGAAGCCTCGATCCAGTCTCCGCCCACTTCTTTTATTTCTTTAGATGCTATAATTTTCCCTTCTTTTAAATCCACCAAATCTAAAGTAAGCTCTCCCGCATCCCAAACAGAAACTTGGCCCGGTTCTAAAAGATCTTCATCGGAATTAGACCTTCTCCATAAAGAACTTAGAAGATATTCACTTTCATTATCTTTGAAATAAATGCTATAATGTGCCAACCTATAACTACAATCATCAAAATCGATTTCTCCTTCTTTAAAAATTTTATCAGAAATTTTTTTAATTAAATTTCCGGAGTTATCAAAAATAAAAAATTCTTTTTCTAAGCTTTGAATGTACTTGTTCGTATATAAACAATAAACTGAGCTCTTCTCTCCCGGAGGGAGAGCCATATATTCCTTGAAAAAAGAGTTATTTCCATAAAAACCCCAAAAGAAATTTTTTTCAGGGGATTTGATTAACTGCTTAAACCAGAACTGATTTAATAGTCCCTCCACTAGATGATAAGGCCAACTATCTAGATATTCCCCTTGCAAGTTTACTTCTCCCAAGCGGAGATAGCTATCATAACTGGAATATCTTTGAGTATCATCTACTTCACTTAACAAGAAAAGAGATAATTCTTCCGCTTTAAAAAAAGGTAAAAACCCTATATGTCCGTAATCAGACAGAGGATAGATTAAAAGAGGATGAAAATTTTTATTTTTTAATTCATCTATCAAAGAGATTTCTTCATCTCCTTTAAAGACATGAATCTTCCAACGAGGAACACCATCCATTTCAGAGGTTTCTGCGGTTTCTGCAAGAACTAGATAGTTATCGTCTCCTTTTAAAAAAGAAGGTGAGAGAGGATAAACCTTAAAATTGAGGGGCTTGATCTTATCCTCGGCACTCATTTCAATGAACACTGCAAAAAAAGAAGGACTAATCACCTTAGTTGAATCTGCTCTTTTTGCAACCAGTCTCAAAGTATATTTACCTGCTAAAAAATTGCCTGTTTGAAAGGTTATTGTCTGCCCTTTTTTTAATGGCTCTGAAGAAGAATAAATTATCTCCCAGTCTTCTTCAAAAGGTTTTTTAATTTCAATGTCGTAAGAAGGATAGATATAATCAGTGTTAACATCCAAGGTTACTTGCTCAAGGGGAGATGTCATATAAGGGCTAATCAGCCCTACTCGTTCAATATCAAAGTTGTTTAAATAAGGGCTAAAGAAGTAGTAATAAAATTCTTTTTTATTAGGAAAGAGAGTCTTAATTCTAAATAATCCTCGTTCATTATTAAAATGTCCCTTGCTCATTTCTAAATCAAACTCTCCAGAGGTTAACTCAGAAGATACAGACTCCCAAAGAGAGGAGTATCTATTAAAGTATTCTAAGTAATATTTTCGTGGTTCTAAACTTTGAACAGATCCCTGAAATCTAAGGATATCGCCCGAAAGAAAGACATTAACAGAAACAAGAGGAACTTCTTCTCTTAAAGATTTTGAAACATTAATCCGCCCCATCCCTTGCTCAAAGATACTTAACCCCAAGTCTATTGAATTCATTTTTAGAATCTGTTTTATTTCTTCTGGGCTTAAGCTCATATTTTTTTGTTTCAATAATGCTGCTGTTCCTGCAACATGAGGTGTTGCCATAGATGTTCCAGAGATAGATATGTGGGTTTCATCTATGCAGTGAATATTTTCATCATAATAAGTGTAAACTTCTTGCCAGATTTTATCTTGAGAAGCTTGCGCTGCGCAAATAGAAACTCCTGGTGCAAGAACATCTGGTTTAACCAATTCTTGCTCGATTCCTTCAGAATTTTTCCATCTTACGGGTCCTTTTGAAGAAAAATATGCAAGAAAATCATTTTTAGTGACTGCTCCCACGGTTATTACTCTTCTTGCTACTCCTGGGCTTCCAATAGTCTCTTTCCCATCCTCTCCATCATTTCCTGCAGCAACGACAACAACCTTGCCCACCAAAACAGCATTATCTACTGCTTGAGAAAGTGGATCATCTGGATTTCCATAAATTGATCCAAAACTTAAACTTAAAATATCTGCATTATTTTCTATCGATTTTTCAATTCCCCCAAGTATCCATCCATACGTCCCACTACCTTCAGAATTAAGTACCTTATATGCTAAGATTTTTGCTTCCGGGGCAACTCCTTTTAAAACACCTTCACCTGCGGCAGTTGCAGCACAGTGTGTACCATGACCATAATCATCTAAAAATTTATTGGGATATAAAAAACCATTTTCCCAAACAAAATTCTGCCCGCTTATAACTTTTTCACAAGTTCCAGCTAGAACTTGCTCCAGAGTACATCCCCCTAAATCTGGATGAGTGTAATCAACACCCGTATCCAGTATCGCAATTTTAACACCTTTTCCAGTTAAGCATTCTTTTCTCGAAATAGTACAATCATTTCCCTCGAAATCTAATTGTCCTGAAGGAATTCCTTCTTGAATCAATGGAACAGAATCCATTAAAGTTGCTTGAACAATCATATTTGGCCAAACTCTTTTAACGCCCTCAATTTCTCCAATTTCTCTTGCTGTTTCTTCATCAACATTTATTGCAAAACCATTGAAAAGTTCTTGAAACTCTGCAGTAATAATATTCTCCGGGTTTATTTGTGTATCCTCGAATATTGCATTTCCCGTTAAAGGATTTTTTCCTTGATTAATTTTTTCTTGAACAAGATTAACAACCTCAGACTTAACTTTTTCTTTCTCAGAGATTTGTCTTTGTTGAGCGCTTGCGATGAAAATGTCTAAATTTTTTTCATCTACACCAGAAATTAAATTTAACACCTTAATTGGACTATAAACTGGATATGTGTCTATGATTTCTTGATTCTTTTTTGCTAATTCTTCTAATTCAACTCTTTTCTTAACTCTTGGCTCTTCTTTTAGTTCAACAATAAATCCAGAATAATTCAAAGAAGGCTCTTGCGACTCGGTTTCAAAAAGATTTCCTTCTTGAAAAGTATTCATATTAATTTGAGTTACAGAAGAAGGAATTTCTCCATGCAAATTAACTGAATTAATGCTCTCGAGATTTGTCCTTCTGAAAGAATCCAGCATGAAATTAGAATTTTGTACGGAGGATTGGCTTTCAGTTATAACTTTTCCGGTGAAAGTGATAATGCTATTAACAGATAATAGCAAAACAACAACTACAAAAAGAAAAACAAACGCCTTTATGAAATTTTTATTTCTCATCGATTCAACTCTTTTATTCTTAGAACAACATAAAGATGTTTTTAAATTTTGTTGAGATTTTTGAATTTTTTATTATTTCTAAAAAGAAATAAATACCCTAAAAACTTAATTTAATAGTGGAAGAAATCAAAATCCGAAAGGCAACAAGAAAAGATATTCCGGAATTAGTTAAAATTGTAAAAGGAGAAACAAGTATTGAAGATTATCCTGGAGAATACAACAAAGACCTTTTTGAAAAAATGTTGAAAGACAGGGAAATTCATTTAATTGTTGCAGAAATAAACAAGGAAGTTGTTGGATTTAATGAGTTTTCTTTAAACAAAGACAAAGCTCTTTACTTGGAAAGTGTTGCTGTTTCAAAAAAACACAGAGGAAAGGGGATTGCTAACTTATTAATTGAATGGATGGAAAACTACGCCAAGAAAAATAGAGTGAAAAGAATTACTTTTCTTGTAAGAGAATGGAATGACTCCATGAACCATCTAGCTCAGAAAAGAAAATACAATTTGAAAACAAAATTGAATTACTGGGAAAAAATAAAGATATAATCCACTAAAGAAAACTATAAAACAAACAGGGAACTCTAAAAGCTAATGCTTTTAGAAATAATTCTATTTGCGTTTCTTGGAATAGTTGCGGGTGTTTTTACGGGCTTAATGCCTGGAATTCACACAAATCTTGTTGGAACCCTTCTTGTTGCACTTTCAGCAGGTGTTTCTGGGTTGATTCAACCAGTTTATTTGATTGTATTAATTGTTGCGATGGCAATAACTAATACGTTTATTGATTTTATTCCATCAATCTTCCTTGGCTGCCCTGACACTGAAACAGAACTCTCAATTCTTCCAGGACATGAAATGCTAAACCAAGGACAAGGTTACCAAGCAGTTATGCTAACAAATTACGGAAGCCTTGCTGCTATTTTTATTGTAATTTTAATTACCCCTCTTGCTTTTCTAATTCTTCCAAAATTTCAAGAAATTCTTTTAACTAAAATTCAAATTCCTCAAATCAATTTTATTCCGCAAATTCCTCTTATGGCTTTGCTTCTTATTTTTGTTGTGGGCATGCTAATCTTTTCAGAAAAAAGGAAATCCCAAGCACTTTTTGTTTTTTTATTAACAGGAATCTTAGGATTAATTGTTCTTAATTTAAATTCATTGAAAGAACCGCTTCTTCCCTTGCTTTCTGGGCTATTTGGAGCATCTTCTTTAATCATGAGCATTAAAACAAAACCCAAAATTCCAGAACAAGAGATTACTCATTTAAAGCCAAATAAAAAAATGATTTTGCCTTTGATTGGAGCTACAATCGCTTCACCAATTTCCAGTTTACTCCCCGGGCTTGGCAGCGGACAAGCAGCAGTAATTGGAAGCTCTATTTCAAAAACCGATCAAAAGTCATTTCTTGTTTTATTAGGAGCAACAAACACCATTGTAATGGGATTTTCATTTGTTACTCTTTATTTAATCTCAAGAAACCGAACAGGTGCAGCAGCTGCAATAAGCAATTTAATGGGGCAATTTTCATTTCAACTTTTAGTTCTTATTTTAGTTGTAACTTTTATCTCGGGAATTATTTCTTTTTTTCTTACTGAAAAGCTTGCCAGATTTTTTTCCAAAAAGATTTCTCAAGTAAATTACCCTAAGATTTCAATTATAACCCTCGGCATTTTGTCTTTAGTAATTTTAATAATCTCTGGTTTTTTAGGACTAGTTGTTTTTGCAATTTCAACTCTCACCGGAATTTATTGTATTTCTTATCAAGTAAGAAGAACTCATATGATGGGCTGTTTATTGATTCCCACAATTGTGTTTTATTTGACTTTGTAGTTTTAAAATAATCTAATTTTTCTTTTTGCTTACTCCTTTATTGTATAAATAATCTCCAACAAGGATAGCCCCTACTCCTACGCCAAGATAAACTAGCTGATAATCTGAAAGATGTTCTAAAACTTTATTGAAAGGATATCCTGGAGGAGCGGGATTTTTAAAGGAATCGATATAATCTAATGTTCCCATTACACCTAAAAGAAAAGATGTTGCTCCACCTAACATTGTTTTTTCACCTATTTCTTTTTCTAAAAATCCCGAGCTAACTTTTTCCTTAAACCTCTTGATCTTATTTTCTAGTTTTTCAGATTTTTTAAACATCTTAAATCAAACTTTTTTACAAAGTAAAATATTCTCAAATTATTTACACCAACTTTCCAATCCTGCCTGTTTTTCTGGCTCTTTTCCAAAAATACTTTCCACCTGTCTTTTAGTAATCTCTAAATTTTGGCGAAGATAAACTGAAAGGTGATATTTCTCTGCAAGCTCAAGAGCAGGCTCAAGATATTTCTTGATTCCACCCTCGTTTATTGTAAATATTAATTTTCCAACTTTGCAAGCAGGGCATTTTCCGGTTAAAGGAGGCCTTCTTACAATTTCATTGCATTTAACGCACCTAAATTCCTGTGTTGAGAATTTTCTTAGATTACCTTTCAAGTCTCTGATAAAGTGGCGTTCAATAATTAACCGAACTGTATCTGAAGTATCTGCAGCCCTTAGTTTTTCAACAAGCATCATCTGGTGTTGAACTTTCTCAGACATAGTTCCAAATAACTTATATGAAGAACACATAACTCCCTGATTAAAATTTGAGGTATCGTGAGTAAATCCAATTTTAACAAAAGGATCTCTATGTTCTTTAAGTGCAAGTTTAACATTCATAACAGAAACTTCTGATGAATGTTTCTTCTGCTCTGCCGCACGATACAAAGCTAGAGGATATTCTGAAACCATTTCTAAATCTAAAATTTGATCATCAACTTCTCCTGCATTAATTTTAGCATTTAAAACTAAAGGAGCATCTTGGGTTCCACCTCTATGCCCAGGTAAAAATTCTCTTGAGAAGTTCAAAAGAACATCTAATAGAAGCATTACGGCAACTTCATCTCCATCACAATCTCTTCTAATTGCAGCATGCATATAGGGACTCGCATATAATCCTTGAGCGTGAGAAAATCCAATTATCCTGGAAACAACTCCTGCGCAATTATGGGGGGCCATACAAACACCTAATTTCCCTACCAAATCTTCTCTTTTCTTAACTTTGTAAAAAGGCTGTAATCCATAAAATTTAACTAAAAGTTCGTCCATAAATTGAGCAATTTTAATGAAAACATCATCTGCTTTTTCATCGGTCCCTTCCGGAGAGCAAGGAAGCAGAATGTCATGAGGCATTAATTCTAAAATTTGGTTGTCATTTTCCAAGGGCTTTCCATAAATATCTTCTGTATATCCCAGCTCTCTCAGTTTTTCAACACTTACAAAAATCTCTTTTGGTTTAAATGCAGTTAAAGGCAATTCTGTTGCATCTAGTCTGATTGTTCCATCTTTATTCACCTGCAAACCATATTTTGCTCTTAAGATTCCTTTTGCAAGATTTTCTGTTTGTTTTCCCCCAGACGAAAGTCCTCTGACCCCTTTAATTAATGTAGGCATTTCTTCATCTTTTATGGAAATTTTTTCTTTTGCTTTTTGAAAATAATGCTGTATGTCTAATGACTGATAAGCATAAGGACGACAATTTTTATGCTCTGGGCAAACTTCTGTTTTTTTAGAATCACACTCTTTACAATAATACATTTTTTTGCATTTTGTTCCGCAATCTTCACAAGAAGGATAAATTGTTTCCTTATTACAATTCCCACAATAATAAATTGGAAATTCTCCCTTAATTTCCCCTGCTTTAAGAGTATCATAAACATTTCTAAGCCTCCCTCCTTCTTTTCCAACTGGGAACAAGGTGTTTGGGCTTCCTGTAAGTTTTCTAAGCTTAGATTTCTCAGGCCTCCCCATTCTTGCTCCAATAAAATCTCCTGCTTTATCTTTAATTACAAAAAAGCTAACAGAATTGATAATTTCTAAAACAGTCTTCTTAACCTCAGAGTTATCTTCTGGATTAATCTTAGTTGTTTCAAATTTAGATTTATCTAAAAATTCTTGCAATAAATGCCCCTCTTGATTTAAAATTTCCAAGTCTAAACCTAAGTTCAAAAACAAAATGTTACTTTCATCTTTATCTAAAACCACATTTTCTAAGGTAACTTCATGTTCAATCCCCAATACTTCTAATGCCCGCTTTCCTAACTCAAATTTTTCTTTTTCAGATTTGTTGTAAGGAAGAATTATTTTTCCAGCAAGTCTTGCATAACTTAACCAATCTAGCAAACCTAAAAATTGTTCTAATGAAATCTGAGTCCAGAATAAAATAAATTTTGGGTGAAGAGGAATTCCATATTCTCTGCTGATTTCAATTGCTTGGTCTAAACTAATCTCAAAAGGATTTATATTCAAGGTGTTAAAATCTAACTCCGGGTTTTTTTCTTTGAATTTTTCTTTTAATTCTAATTCCCACCATTCTTCAACGTATCCTGGTTTAAGCAATACTGCGTTTCTATTTGCAACGTCGCTAAAAGGCATTAATAGATCTCCAAGATAAATTATTTCTGTTACATCTGGATAAATTTTTTTAGATTCCTCAAGAGTTTTTGGTTTTCTAACACTTCCGTTGGAAAGTTTTACAATAGGTCCTTCTAATAAATCGCAAACAGTGGTGACTGTTCCTTTTGTTGGTTTTTCAATTTTAAGTTGAGTCCCAATAGCAATAAAATTATCACTGATTCCCATTGTAGCTGGATGAACCGAAGAAGCGGAAAAACCAGATACTCTACTTCTTCCGTATCTAAATCTAAAACTTCCACTTTGAGAAGGGTGCCCAAAAATAGGCCTTCCCGCAACGATATCTTTAATATAAGTTGGTCTGGTGTCTGTTGAAACGTTCTTACCATAATTTCTTTTATCATGAAGCTCGATATATTGTTCTAAAAAATCAAAACCAGTTGTTTGAAAATCTTTTTTCTTTACTCCCTTTAAAAGTCTAAATCCTTTTGCCGCTTTTTGAGCGAGTCCCTCTGAAAAAATCAAGCACATTCCTCCCCTGACAAAATCTGTTTCAATTCTTTCAAGATTTTTATAATTTGAAACTTCAATCTTTTCTGTTGGCTCCCCGGAAATCTGGATCGGAATGTTTTTTGCCAAAAAAACAATTTCTTCATCTGTAGGCATATACTGAAGATTTGTTACCCTCTCATGATAATCGTGATTTTCTGTAACATATCTTTTAATTTCATCTTCACTAGGGTCATATTTAGCATATCCGAAGAGCTCTCTTAAGTAATCAATTAACATTAAAACCATGCAAGAAGCGGTTGTTCCTGCACTTCTGATTGGGCCAGAGAAAAATACTTCAAAATAATCTTTTCCGTTGCGAGTTTTTCTTATCTTGATTCCTGTGAATCCTTCAATAGGAGAAGAAACAACTCCTAGGGTGATGTAAGCAAACCCCATTCTAATCCCTGCTTCGATCGCTTCTAACTGATTCGAGAAAGTACAAAATTTTTGTTTGGCTACTTCTTCTGCAAGTTTAAATGCTACAGCAGAATCCAATTTTCCATAAAGCTCTTCTAAATCTAGAATTCGTTGAACAACTCCGGAATCAGTAAGCTGAGGATATATTGTTGCTATCAACCCCGTTGTTTTTTCCGCAAGACTTTTTGCCAAAGGTATTTCAATTTTATCAACAGGGTCCAATCCTTTTTTTCTTGCGACGTCTGCGATCGCGTACGCAACCCTTACTTCTTTTTCAAAATCATGAAAATATGTTTCTGTTTCCATTTTATTCAAAATCCAAAATTTTAACTGTTCGATTTTTTAAATTTACAATAGGGACTTTACAAAAATCTGGTTTATTTCCCATTTTCTCCTGAAAAGCGGTTATCGATTCCCAAGCAGAACAAGAAATCATTAGAATATTATTATAATATGAAACAGCAGATTTGTGAATGTGCCCTGAAACAAAAATATCTGGAACTTTTTCTATAACTAGAGGGTCTTCTTCCAGAGGGTAATATTGAACAGAAGCGTGGGTTGGAGCAAGATGACGATTTTTCAAAAGATAAGCCATTATTTTATCCGGGGCATTTATTGCATCTACTTTAATTAAAGAAGGAATTTTGTCGACATAAAAAGGATAAGAATATCCATGATAAGTTAAAACCTCGAAACCAGAAAACTTTTTTGAACAAGCGATAGTGGCGTAAGCAGGATTTGTCGTGATGATCACATTTTTTAAGTTATACAAAGGTTCCGCGTATCTTTTATCAAAAAGAGGCTGAGGTTCCATCAATCTAACTCCGTCGTGATTTCCCGGAGAAAGAATAATTGTTATGTCTTTTCTAATATTTCCAAGAAGTTCCGCGATGCCTTGAAATTGTTTTTCTAAGTCTTTGACTTCTAAGTCTGGCTCTTGCTCTGGATAAATTCCTACTCCTGCGACCAAGTCTCCGACAACAAAAAGATACTTTATTTTAGATGCTTCTGAGCTAGGAGAAGAAACATCATTAAGGTATTCTATAAATTTCACAAAGTTTTCTTTCATAAAAAGCTTACTTCCGTAATGAACATCTCCAATAAATGCAGCAATCTCTTCTGTTGGCGCTCTTTTTCTTTCAGTGATCATCGCATCTGGATAAATAACATCTTCCGCAAAAATAATCTCTCCATTTCCTGCGCCAACGACCCCTATAACCGAATCTAAAGCTATCTCTTCCCCTTTCTCGTAAAGTCCCGGACGATTCTGATTAATTAATACTCTTGTTTTCCCTGTCAAATCTTCAACTTCTAAAAGAATGTTCTTATTTTGGGTTGTTTTTTTAGAGCTAACAATTCCGATAATACATACCTTGTGTCTATTTCCAGAAAGTTTATTGATTGAAACCAAATCTTTTAAATTCGCATGAGTTTGAAGAACGGTTCTCATTTTTGTAAGCCTGCTTTTAAAGAATTTCACAAAATCGTCAACTTCTGGTTTTTTGTTTACACAAGAGATCAAAGATTTGATTTTAACTTTTTCATCTTCATCGAAATCTTTTTTTTCTGCAAATTCTCTACTTTCCGGGGTTGCTTTTTGCAAAGAGACGGATTCTTTAGAAATTTCCAGTTCTAACCCTAATTTAATCTTAAGCGTTTCAAGTTTTTTCTTTTTATCTTCAGAAAGAGAAGAAAAAACCTGATTTACTTGCTTTATATTCTCGCAGAAAACATTTTTCGTAATAAACTTTTTTTGGCTATTTTCTCTTATTTTTTCAATAACTTTCATTTCTGCTTCAGACTCAAGGGCTTCACTAAGTAAACTAAGAACTTCTTTGTCTAAAAGAATCCCTTTTTTCAAACAAAATTTCAAAATTTCTTTTTCATCCATTTTTATTTTCGGCAGCCTGCCAAGATTATTACTGTTTTGAAAAATTCATCTAAAATCTACTGAATTTCTAATAATCTCTTTTACCTTAGAGATAACTTCTTGAGGCAATACTAAATTAATTTCTCTCATTCTTCCTCCTCTCCCTTTTGAAACAACCCTTACATTGATTATTCCAAACATATCAAATTCTTGAATTATATCTGAGACTCTCCTTTGTGTTAGAACTTCTATTTTATTTCTATTGCAAAAATCTGCATAGTTATTATAAACGTCTCCGGTAAAAATGGGTTCATGAGAAGATTTCCCCTCTTTTACTCTTTGCTCGGTTAATTGAATTATTGAATTAAGAACGTAATGGAAAGGCTTCGGCTCAGACTCAATTATTTCTAAAACTTTGTCACTTTCTAATTTTTTATTTGCTTCATCTATATGCTTAAAAGTTATTTTTTCAGAATTATCTCTCTCTGCAAGTTCTCCTGCAACTCTTAACAAATCTAATGCTCTTCGAGCATCCCCATAACCTTTAGCAGAAAAAGCAGCACACTTTTCAATAACTCCTTCTTGAAGAACATTCTCCTTGAATGCCTCTGAAGCCCTTTTTCTTAAAATTTCTTGAAGCTGAATTGCATTATAGGGTAAAAAAACAATCTCTTCTTCAGAAAGAGAACTCCTAACTCTGGGGTCTATTTCATCTAAGAAAGTTAGATCGTTACTTATTCCCACAATACATAGTTTAGATTTAGAAAGTTCGTTATTAAGACGCGTTAAGTTATACAGAAAATCGCTAGAAATCTTTTTAACAACCTGATCGATTTCGTCTAAAATAAGAACAATGACTTGCTTTTCCGAATCGATTAAATTGATGAACTTATTATAAACTCTTTCTGTTGGAAGCCCTGTGTCGGGAACTTGCCCCCCTAATTTTTTAATTAACTCTGCTAAAATTCTATAATCTGTATCTGAGATCTTTTTTAATTTACAATTAAGATATTCTATCTTGAGAATAAATTCTGCTTCTTTTTTAACACGTTTAAGCATCTCGTCTCGAACATATTGAATTGAAAGGGTCTTTCCTGTTCCGGTTTTTCCATAAAGGAAAAGGTTACTGCATTTTTCTCCTCTTAACACCGGTGCAAGAATAGAAGCAATTTGTTTGATATGCTCATCTCTATGAAGAATATCTTCAGGTTTGTAATTAGATTGTAAAACTTCTTTATTTTTGAAGATTTTATTTTTATCAAAAGATTCAAAAATTTCGTCTAAAATTACTCCCATTTTATTTTTTTATTTATTTTACTTTTATAATATCTCCCACACGTTCATTTCCAGTGGAACATCTTCATTATAAATTTTTCCAACGAAAAAACTTAAAATATTATATAAAGGATTATAACTACTGAATAAGAAAGACACCAAGATTTCTTATGGAAAACCGATTAACTTTATATTATTATACTATTATAATATATATAATATATAATATATAATTTTATAAATAAAAAATAAAAAATAAAAATCAATTTTTCTTTTTTAAATGTTTCTACTGGAAATTGAGGGGTGAGGGGGTTTAGGTTAATTACAATTAAATCTCCGTTATTAATCTCCTTTTTTCTTCTTTTTTTAAATTGTTTCTAAAAGAAGAACTAAATCATTAAATCTAGCTCACCTTCTTCGAGAGCATTAAAACAATCGTTATCTTGAGTTATAGAAAAATTTATATATCAATTCCCTTTCAATCAATCATGCAACAAGAAAAAAACCCATTTAATTCGATTTTGGGCAAGATGATTGTCACAAAAGAGGGAAAAAGACTAGGTGCTGTAAAGGATATTACTTTTGAAACTAAGTCTGGAGAGTTAATTAACCTTGTAGTTAAAGACTCCACTGCTTATGTCAAGAATCTTAACCTTGAAAGAACCCACACAAATGACATACTTATCCCTTATAACTCTATTATTGCAATAGGGGACTTTGTGATCGTTTCTGAAGAAGATTTAGTTTAAAGCTTCAGAGATTCTAACCAAATTAAAAAGAATTAACTAAAATAAAATGAAATTAGTCGGTTTAAACTTCAAAAAAATAAGCGTAGAAAAGCTTGCAGATAAAGCAGAGAATGTTAAAATAGAGACTAAAATTGATATTTCTGAAATTTCTACAGTAAAAGCAGATTTGTTTAAAACTAGAGACGAATTTTTAGGGGTTAAATTCTCTTACGCAATCAATTATTCTCCAAATTATGCTAAAATTGAATTTAAAGGAGATTTGTTAATCTCTTTAGATCCACGACAGTCCAAAGAAGTATTAAAACAGTGGAAAGATAAAAAGGTAGAAGAAGATTTCAAGATCTTTGTTTTCAACGCAGTTTTAAGAAAAGCAAATCTTAAGGCAATGCAGTTAGAAGAGGAAATAAATCTCCCCTTACATGTTCCCTTGCCAATGATTCGAAAAGAAAACAAGGCAAAAAAATAAAGATTCTTATTTTTTTCTCCAGATCTCATTAAAAACAGCTTTATTTTTTCAAAACAAACATCTCTTCGGGAATCTGTTTCAATTTTTCTTTAAAAGAAATATACTCTGTTTCAAGAACATTACATCCTGCTGCTGCAACATGCCCTCCGGCATTGATCAAAGTTAAATCTTCAGTGAGATACTTAACTAACTCGGACATGTCCCTTTTTCCGTCGCTTCTTCTTGCAGAGATTCTGTAAAGGGTATGATTCTTAGTAGAAATAACATAAGTCTCATTAGGTGTTTTTCCACTAATCAAAGAAGCGAATCTAGAATTCAGATCATATTCAGATTTCATTTCATAAAAAAATCCTCCGGGAATAGGCTCTTTTTCTTTTTCAAATCTATCTAAATTAAAATCCAAATCTTGCCTGACTTTCTGAACATAAGGGGTTATTTCTTTTAAATCAAATTTTTCGGAATTAATTAATTCGTAAGCTTTTGTCGGGTTATCTTTGAAGTAAATTAATCCGTCCGAAACTGTTAAAACACTTTCCCAAAACTTTCCTTTTTGAATTTCATTTAATTCAAATGTTTCTCCCTGGCTTTCATAAACTTGTTTAATCCAATCAACATTCTTTGAATAAAGCCAGTCTGATAAAGAAGCAAGAGCGACAAGCCATTCTAAGTTCTTTAAATTTGCATTTTCTGAGAAAAGAGAATAACAAATATACGAAGCACAATATCCCTGGGCATTCAAGAAAGTAGTTTTATTTGAGTTAAGGTCGTTTTTGAATTGATGATGGTCTATAACTAATATTTCTGCAAGAGATTCAAAGCTAGAAAGGCTTCCAGGAAAATCTAAAGACAAATCTGAAAAAATAATCTTGTTTATTTTATTTTTTTTAAGAGAAGGCACTAACCCGGAGATTTTATCATAAGAAACTAATTCAATTAACCTAGGAGAACTAACTCTTTCTAAAATTTTAGCTGAAGCAAGCCCATCTAAATCGTTGTGGCTGATTATTGCAAGATTATCTTCTTTTTTCAGTTTTCTTATAAATTTTTGAGCGTCTTCTTTTTTTCCAGAGTTAAATTCAAGATTCATTCCATTTAATCTTAGATGAAATTGGTTTAAAGAGTTTCTTAATATCAAACATACGTTTAAAAAGTTATTCGGTATTAAAGCCCTATGCGAATCTCTGAAGAAAAGAAAACCAAAATTTCTGAACAAATCCTGGCACTTTTATTTGAGAATAACCCTCGCCCCTTATTCATCTCTCAAATTTCCAAAGAAATCGCTAGAGATGAGGAATTTGTGAAAAGGCTTTTAATAGATTTATCTAAAAAAGGATTAGTTGATCAAATCAAAAAAAACCCTCAGGGAGTTAGTTATAAAAAAAGAGCTAGATGGAAACTTTCCAGTAAGTCTTACGAAGCATATAAAAAGATTCAATAATAAAAACCAAAATGTATAATCTTGAATTAACTTCCAAAAAGTTGATTATTTTTGATTTAGACGGGACTCTAGCTTTAAGCAAGTCTGAAATGGATAAAGAGATGGCAAGGCTATTAAGTGAGCTTTTGAAAAATAGGAGTGTCGCAGTCATTTCTGGAGGGGGTTTTCCTCAGTTTGAGAAGCAATTTTTAGGAATCTTGAAAAACCAGAGTCAAGAAACAGACTTTTCGAGGTTGTTTATCTTTCCCACCTGTTCAACAAGCTTTTATAAGCACAATCAAGGAAATTGGCAAAAGGTTTATGAAAATGTTTTGCAACAGGAAGAAAAAGAAAAGATTTTTTCTGCGTTTCACCAAGTTTTCAAAGAAACAGGGTATATCCATCCTCAAAAAGTTTATGGAGAAGTAATTGAAGATCGAGAAAGCCAGATCACATTTTCTGCACTAGGTCAGCTAGCTCCTCGCGAATTAAAAGAGTCTTTTGACCCTACCACAGAAAAAAGAAAAAAACTCCAAGAAAAACTCCAAGAAAAATTACCTGACTTTTCTGTTAGAATCGGAGGGTCAACGTCTTTAGATGTAACTAAAAAAGGCATAGACAAGGCGTATGGGATTGCAAAGATTCAAGAGCAGTTAAACTTTAAAAAAGAAGAGATGTTATTCCTAGGCGATGCCTTATTTCCTGGGGGAAATGATTACCCTGTGATTTCCACAGGAGTTGACTGCATACAAGTAAAAGACCCTGAAGAAACCAAAAGGATAATTCGAATTCTGATTAATAAACAACATTAATCTTTTTATACTCCTTGTTTCAACCAATTAAATGGAACCAATCAAAGAGGCATTTGACAAGGTTAAAACAGATATCGCTTCTTTGAGAAACGAGATGGATTTGATTAAATTTCAATTAAATCAGTTAAGAGATTTACTTGATGAGATTCTTCTTAATCAAGAAGAGAGTTACCTTAAGAAATCAGATTATTCTTCCAAAGAAGGTTTTAACTTAAATAGTGCAGAATACAACTCTAAATTTCAGTATTCTCCTGAAAGATTAGACGAAAATTGTTCTGAAAAGTATTCAGAGCATTCAAAAGATAGTCCGACAGATAACTTAGAAAAACAGACAAACAGACAGGTTAACCCAACAAGTCCAACAGATAATCCAACAGATAATTACCCTTTTAAGCCTTCTAAGGCTCAAAATATGAGCTTTTCCACTGGAAATGGAGGGGTTCCAACAGACAAACAGACAAACCAACAGACAAACCAACAGACACAAAAAGAAGGGTTTATCTCTGAAACAAGGGGATTCAACAAAGAAAGCAAGTCTCTTAACAATGCTTTAGAAATTTTAAATTCCTTAGATAGTCTAAAAAAAGAAGTTAGGTTAAAGTTCAAAGAACTTACCGAGCAAGAGTTTTTGGTTTTTTCTGCAATTTACCAGTATGATGAAGAGCAAGGATTTTCAGATTACCGAAGTTTATCTCAGAAATTGAATCTTAGTGAAAGTTCTGTAAGAGATTACGTCGGTAAATTGATAAAAAAAGGTGTCCCTATTCAAAAAGAAAAAGTAAATAATAAACAAATTAAAATTTCTATTTCCGAAAATTTAAAGAAAATTGCTTCACTTAACGCAATAATTCAACTAAGAGATCTTTGATTTTGAGCCTTTTTTAATTGTTCTCAGCAGACCCTTTCTCGTCGTAAAAATAAAATGAAATCCTTCAAAAAATTCAAAGAAAAGTCTAACTTTTTATTCTTTTGAAATTTTCTTTTCACTCTTTTTTAAATTTTCTCGTCGATAAACTAAGAGAAATTAGGCCCTCAAATAATCTAATCGGTTAACCGATAAACTATTTCTATGACTTTTTTCGATCTTTATTGGCGTTTTCTCGTTGAATCTAAAGGATTTTTACCCACTACAAAACCCTCATTTTTTACATATTTTTTGTTGATTTTTAATTAACCCTTATGCTCACTTTTACTGTTTTTTGAAATAATCCCTCCATTACTCACTTTTTTCTTTTTCAGATTCATTTTTTCTCAACTTTTTTCATTTTTTTTATCTTTTTTAGTACTGCTAACTCTCACTTTTGCCTTTTTGAGCAGTTTTTCCTTGATTTCTTCAGGTATAAACACTCTCTTTTTGCCATTTGACTCAACTACTTCTTCAATTATGTCACTTTTTTGCTTTATCGAATTTATTTGACCTCTAATTGTCGATCTCTCTTTTCCCAGGACAGCAGCTAAGTCATCATAACTTAGCCTTAGCTCTGAATTTAGCAATACCCACACGATTGCTCTTTCAGTTGTTGAAAATCTGTCTAAATTTGGTGTTTGAACAGCTGTTTGAACAGCTGTTTGAACAGGCAAAACAGCTGTTTGTTTATCAAACACCCGCCCGGGTGTTTTAAACACCCTGTTTGTTTTAACTTCGCCCATAAAAGAAACAACGTTTTTTAATCCTTCAAGTTCCTTTTTTATCGAAGACAAATCCTCTTTTATCTCTAAAACATCTTTTTTGGTAATATTTTTTTCAGAATCAAGGTAATTTATCCATCCACTAATAGATGTAATGTCTTTTTTTACAGATTCAAAGCCCGCTTTAACATCTTTTTTGATATCTTCTGCCTCTTTTTTTCTATTAAAAAACCAAAACATAATAGTTATTATAATAAACAGTTTAAAAATGTTTTGCACCCGTCGGAGAATATCGACGTAAACAGCATAATATTTTTCATAAAATTTACAGAAAAAATAAGTTCAAACAGCTATAAACACTTAACAAACAGACTTAAACAGCTGTTTATGTCAAAAAAAGAAGGCAAACAGCCTGTTTAAACAGCGATAAACAGCGACAAACACCCAAAAGCAATTCTAAACAGGTGTTTAAACACCCTTAAACAGTCAGTTCTCCGTCGATAAAATTACCTTCTCTATTAACCCACAAAATTTAATTTTCAGAAAAAATTAAAAGCAAAAAAACAGCGACAAACAGCCTTTTTTCATTATCACTAAGCTAACCTAAGTGCACAACCTGCCGGAAGTTCTAGAGAATTGATAAAAAAATCTCGTGTCAAAAATAGGGTTTTTTATAATTTTTAAGGGCAACAAGAAATATACCAATTGTCAAAATTAAAATACTTGTTGTAAACTTCCTGGATTTTAGCTAAATCTATCTTATTTAATATGTTGTAAACGTTCCATTCAGCGGGATGAATATACTCATCAATGTTCGCAAATCTTAAAATTTCTTCTTTTTCTTGTCTAGCCTTTAAGGAAGATTTAATCAAATCAATTCGGCGTTCAGAGAGGTACTCTTTCGGGTTTTTTAGAACTTCTTCAACTGTTTCAAGGGTTTCTTCTATTTTTTCAGTTAAAACAGAAGTTCCTAAAAGAATAATCCCCTGCCTGTTAATCCTTTCTTCCGACATAGTCAAGTCATAAGCAAGCCCCCTATCTCGAATCTTCTTAAAAAGAGGGGAATTTAAGTCACTTGAAATCAAATCGGTGATAAAATCAACGTAAGCAAAGTCTTCTTCAATAATAGGAGACATACAGATAATTGAAGTCATTTCTGGAGAGAATTCAAGCACTTCTAAAGGAGCGGAATAATCCCCCAGTTTAATTCTTTTTTCCGACTTTCGCGTTTCAAATTGAATGGAATCGTCTTTATAATTAAAATTTTTTGAAACATTAATAATTTTTGAAGGTTTGGTAAACCTAGAGTTATAATGTTCTTGACAATCTGTCCAGGTTAAACCTTCTAAGTCAGCCTTTAACCCCCAAGGACCATAAACATTTAATGTATTTCTCCAGAGATTCAAAAGATGATTAGACTCTAAATCTGAAACACCTTGTAAATATTCCACTAAAACAACATTTTTTTCTTTTTCAAAATTTTCTTCTGGGAAATTTAATCTGTTTAAAGAAGAAAGAAGAGGTTCCCTCCACTTAGCAAGGTTTTTTTCTAATCCGGTAATAAAAAAGACCATGTCGTTTTGGGATGTTTCTGCATTAAGGTCAATTCCATCTTTGATTATCTCTTCCTCAACGGAGAAGAGGTCATTAGCCATAAGGTGTTCTAGCAAATGAGAAATCCCCCTCTGTCCTTTTTTCTCGAAATTTGCAGCTCCTTCATAAACAACGTAAAATCCAGAAAGATCTGTCTCGCTCTTTAAATTAATAATCATCCAGAAAAAATAGAAAAATTCATTTAAAAAAATATATGAGAACATCTGAGAGGATACAAAATAAAATCAAATAAAATCTGTTTATTCACTAAGCTAACCTAAGTGCACAACCTGCCGGAAGCGCGAGAAAATTGATAAAAAATTTCGCAGTCAGAAACATAGTTTTTTATAATTTTTTGAAAGCAAGCTGTATTAAGACTCACAAAAATTCAAAAAAGCTGAGAAAAATCTCAAAAACCCAGAAAATCCGCGAAAAACTCTAAAAAACCTTGAAAAAAGCTGAAAAAACACTAAAAAAGTACGTACAACGTACATTATGCGAACTCGACATTTTTAGGCAAAAATCTAAAGAATTTCATCTCAAAAAAACAGTGTTCACTAAGTTAATCTAAGTGCACATCAACCAAAAAATATTTATTTCTCTAAAAGGTAAAATAATATGCAGGACTTTCCAAAGGTAACTTTTGAAATAGCTAATATTAAAGATTATCTCTCTTTTTTAGAAAAAGTCGTAAACCCCCAGTATCATTTTCACGAATCCATTAAAAGAGCTTATCCTGAATTAATAGAATCCTTAAAATCTTCTAAAAATAAGTCTCAAACAATTTGGGATTTTTTTCAAGAAAAGGAAAAAGAGAGAAGCAAGGACCTAGCCCTTGCAAAAGGAAGATATACTCGTGCTTGGAAAGAAGTAAACGAGAATTTCTTGAAGCTGATTCAAGAAAGAATACAAACCTCTTGGAGCCCGGAGTTTTCAGAGTTTAAGGCTAGAATAACCTTAAATCCAATTTGTCCCAGATATCTAAAATACCAGACTTTTGATCTTTACTGGAAAATGAATGAAGAACAGGTAAAAATAGTAATTTTGCACGAACTTTCACATTTTTTGTTTTTTAAGAAAATAAAAGAGATCTTTCCAGAAGTAAACGAACAAGAGTTTGAGCACCCACATTTAATTTGGAAACTTAGCGAGATAGCTCCGGGAATTCTTTTTTCCAAAGAAGTTTCAGAACTAAACTTGCCTAAAGAACGGCTTTACTATTCTTTTTTAGATAATATTACTCTGAAAGGCAAATTTATTTTAGCAGAACTTAACAAGTTATATGAAAAAAGTAAAGATTTTGAGTCTTTTGTTAAGTCTTCTTTAGTTTACTTAAAAGAAAACGAAGAAGAACTAAACAATCAGTTCAAATAAATTGTTCTTCTCTTTTGTTATTTAAAATTAAAAAATAAAAATTAAAAAATTTAGCTTTTAGCTAAAGATATTTCCTAATTAATTTTAGTTAAATCTTCTAGGGGGTCTATCTCTGTTAAAACCTGGTCTTCCGCCATCTCTTCCGCCTCTTCCACCAAAGTCTCTTCTTGGAGGTCTAGATGGTCTATCTTCCATTGGTCTAGCTTCGTTTACAGTTATTTTTCTGCCTTCAATTTCTTTTTCATTCATTGCAGCAATTGCCTTGTCAGCATCTGCATCTTGTTTGAAGGTTACGAAACCGAATCCTTTGGATCTTCCAGAGAACTTATCTTGTATAATCACAGCTTCTTCGATTTCTCCGAATTCAGAGAAAGCGTCTTTCAGCTTTTGGTGATCCATACTAAAGTTCAAGTTTCCTACATAAAGTTTCTTACTCATTTCGCGATCCTTGTAGATTAATCTACGTTTTATTTAATTACAGAACAAGATTTACTTATTCTACATTTTCCAATAAATCACGATTTTTAAGGTTATGCCTTTTGAAAAATTCATAAATTGGTTGATCAAAAGCCAAACAGCTGTTTAAACAGCTGTTTGGACCGCGTCTGAAACAAGTAAAATACGAAAAGTGAAATTTCATAACATATAAAAAGTTCGTACAATTTTAGGGTAAAAGAGGCACAGATGAACAAGCAAGAATTTTTAGATAAACTAAAAGTAGAGCTTAAGATTTCAAAAAATTCTGAGCATACTATTAGGAATTATGTAAGAGCGAACAGTGAACTTCTAGACTTCTGCAGTAAGAACCCAGAACAAGTCAAAAATCAGGATGTTAAGAACTTTATTGCGTCTAAGATATCCAATATGTCTTCCCCCTCAATAATTGTTTTTTTGTCTGCAGTAAAATACGCTTACTCTAATTTGCTAAAAGAGGATATTACTGAGGGCATAAAACGTCCAAAAAAAGAAAGGAGGATTCCCCCCGTTTTAACAAAAGAAGAAGTCACGAGACTTATTGATTTAATAACTAATAAAAAAAGCAAACTAATTGTAAGTTTACTTTACGCATGCGGATTTCGGGTATCTGAACTAACTAACCTAAAAGTTTCAGATTTATCTTTTGAAGAAAAAACAGGATATGCTAGACAAGCAAAAGGGAGAAAAGATAGGCTGTTTAATATCCCGGAATTTTTAATTGAAGAGCTTAAACAGCAAGCAGAAAATCAAAAACAAAGAAAAGAGATTTACCTTTTCAGCGGAAGAAACGGAAAAATTACAGAAAGAAACATTCAAAAAATAATCAAAAGAGCAGCAATTGCAGCTAAAATAAAGAAAGATGTTCATCCCCACACGCTAAGGCATAGCTTTGCAACACATCTCTTGGAAAATAAAGTAGATATAAGATTAATCCAAGAACTATTAGGGCATAGCAATCTTAGCACAACCCAGCTTTATGCGCATGTTTCTTCAGAAGAATTAAAGAAGATTAAAAGCCCAATCGACGACTTAAAGTTGAATTCCGAGGATAAAACCTGAAAAATAAAAAATAAGAAGATTTTATTGAAATAAAAAATTAAAAACCCTTGAAACTAAATTATATCATGCAATTGAGAAATAAAAAAGTCTTCTTTTTTTCTTTGATTGCTCTCGCGTGCATTGCTTTAACATTCTTGGTTAATTGGGCATTTATTATCGGAGCAATTGTTTTGATGATTCTTAATCAAAGAGAGCTTTTCAAAAATTCCAATTTAAAAAATAAAGAAAAGAGTAAGAATATCCGTAAAAAATAAAATGAAACTAAAGAGAGGTGATTCCAATGCAAATGAGTTCAAGAGGAATACTCTTATATTTGATTTAGGGGGGGTGGTTGTTTTTTATGATCAGAAAATCGCTGCTGAAAAACTCGAGCCTATTTTGAATGTTCCAGCGAAAAAAATCTCACATATACTCTCTTCAAACACAAACAGTTTTATCAACGCGATGGAAAAAGGGAAAAGCCCAAGAGTTTACTTAAAAATCCTTGCAACTGAACTGGGTGTAAACAAAGTTTCTTATAAAGATTTCAAAAATGCTTGGAATTCTATTTTTTGGCCAAATAAAGAGCTGATTTTATTGTTGGTTTTACTGAAAAGAAAACATAACTTAGTCTTGCTTTCAAATCTTGGAAAGATTCACAAGCAATATCTTTCTAAACAGTATCACTTAAAGCATTTGTTTAAAAAAAGAATTTTTTCATGCCAGGTTCGCACAAGAAAGCCAGAACCAGAAATTTTCAAATTAACATTGAAAAAATTAAAAATATCTGAAAATCAAGTTTTGTTTATAGATGACAAACCAGAGAATATTAACGGAGCAAAAAAATTGGGAATTCCATCTATTCTTTTCAAGAACAATAAAGATTTAATAAAACAATTAACTATCCGAGGAGTGAGTTTCAAATGAGTGGAAAAAGATGTGTGAAATGTGGGCATGATTCTGAAAAAAACAAAGAAAAGTTCCAAGTTTACCTTTGTGACATCTGTCATTATTTTTCCCCAAATAATTCCGAAAAATTCCAAGAGTATATCTCAGAGAAAATAAACGGAAGTGTTCTAGACTCCTTTAGAAAATATGCGGGAGTTGGTGAAAAACAAAAAAAAGGAATGATTTCTCAAGCATCTAAAGGAAAAGTAATGTCACGAGTTCCATTCGGTTATAAAATGGAAGATAAAAAGCTTATTCCAGCAGAAAACAAAAATGAAATTGAAGATATCTTCCAGGAATTTCTAAATGAAAATATTAGTTTAAGACAGCTCGCGCAAAGGCACAACCTTTCTGTCAATGGATTGAAAAAAATACTTACTAATTTTACTTATATAGGGAAAGTTAAATTCAACAATCAGATTTACGAAGGAAATCATCCCGCTTTGATTTCTTCAACGTTATTCAATCATGTTCAAAACAAACTTGAAAGATTAAAAAACGAAAAACAAAATGATTGAAGAAATTCAAACAGAAAATTCGTATTTGATATGCGGGTTAGATGAAGCCCAACGAGGCAAAGTAAATCAGCCAGACAAACCTGAGATCGTTGTTGCAGCGTTTTCTTATGATTTTGAAGATGGAGTTCCTAGAGAATTTCACACAAAAAGAGATAGAGAAGGAGCATTAGACTGGTTGAATCAAGGCGGAGAATATCTATTCGCACTTTTAATAAATGAAAAGTATAAACATAAGCATTGTAATTTAGGATATGAAGCTCCTAAGCTGATAAGAAAGTTTTTAGAAACAAAGACCTTTGAAAAAGCCCATTTGGGAGTTCATTTTGACGGAGAACCTTGTGAGGGATATGATAAAGAATTAATCCATCATCTTTCTTATTTGCATTTTGCTGAGATTCAAGCAAAAAATTACACAAAAACTCCGGACCCTAATTTTTACTTAAGAAGCCAACCAAGAATTGTTAGAATTGCAGACGGAGTTGCGTATTACCTTTCTCATCTAAGTCTTGAAGAATTATTGAATCATCCAAATTGTGCGTACACTTGTGATTAATTCTTGTGCATTAACTAGCAAAATAAAAATATAATTATCTATAAGATTTCTGTCTTCTACTTCTAGCCTTACTGTCTCCAGGTTTGTAAGCTTCTTTTCTTCTAACATCTGCAACAAGAAGTCCTCTGTCATAAGTTAAGAAAGCTTCTTTTAATTCCTTGGATTTTGTAAAATCAACCATTGCCCTAGAAAGTGCGATTCTTGCAGCTTCAATTTGTCCTTTCTGTCCCCCGCCCCTAACAGTTATAAGAACATCAAAGTTAATATTTCCTAGAATTTCTTTTGCAATTCTTATTGGTTCTTCGATTCTTAATTTGTCAAAGAAAGGTAATGTTTTGTAATCTCTTTTGTTTAATCTTATTACGCCCTCTCCCGGGATTATAACTGCTCTAGCTACTGCTGTTTTTCTTTTACCTGATTGAACTATTTTGCTTTTGTCAGATTTCATTGAGAAACCTCCTTAACTTTAACAAAGATTTTCTTCTTATCTTTTGCGATAGAAATTTTTTCAGAGTTTTCAAATTCTTTTGGAACATCAGAATAACATTTTATTTTTTCAAATGCAATTTTTCCCCTTCCTAATCGATAATTAGGAATCATTCCCCTAATAGCGGTTTTAACCATTTTTTCAGTGGAACGAGAATATCTTTGTCCTTGTCTACTCCATCCGACTCTTCCTCTTCTTTCTTGGATGCTTTTTTCAATGAATTTTTTTGTTCCAGTGATAATCAAATCTTTGCAATTAACAATTGCGATGTCCTCTCCCTTAAGAGCTTCTTTAGCTGCATAGCTAGCAACTCTTCCTAAAACTGCATTTTGCCCATCTATGATTTTCATTCTAAAATTTTAACTGCTTTAGCAGCTGGATTCTTTTTAATTTCATCAACTATTGTTGAGATTGTTGAGTTTGCTTTTAATATCTTGTCTTCAGCGCCTTTAGAAAAACTAAGTGCGACAACTTTGATTTTTTTGTTTAATTCTCCCATTGAAAGAACTTTTCCCGGAATAACAATCACATCTCCCTCTTTAGCTTCAGCATTAATTCTTGTTAAATTTTCTTCTCTTTTATTTTTTCTTGGGCTTGAAAGAATTTCAGCAACTCTTTTCCAAGCTTCATTTTTCTTTGCAGCAAGAATTGCTCCAACTAATTCAGGATTAGTCTTCTTTCTTGTTTGCTCATTTATTTTTGTATTTGATTTCATTTTTCTTATAATGTTTACAGAAGTCGAAACTCCTGCTTACGCGTTTAACTCGCAGGTTTATTGAGTTATACAATATGTCTTGAAAATAACATTATTTAAAGGTTTTTGTTTGGATAATTCAACCTTATTTGCCGCTTTCAATTGTTCAATGCGGAAAGAAGGGATCGAACCTTCGCAGGCACTAAGCCACTGGAGCCTTAATCCAGCCCGTTTGACCACTCCGGCATTTCCGCGTAAAGTTTGATATTTTAGGCATTATAAAAAACTTAGCTTTTCCAAACTTAGTTTTTATTTTCAAACACAAAGCATACCAAAAACCTTAAAAACAGCTAGATTATCTAAAAATCGTAGAAGGCCACAGTAGTTGGACAATACCTGATCCCTTTCCGAACTCAGAAGTCAAGCCAATTACGTTACTGCGTTAGTTCCCCAAAAGGGTGCGAAACAGTAATGCCCTCTCACCTTTTTTTATTTTTTAATTTTTCCTATTAAAAATCAAATGCAAAAAACATTATCAAAAACCGAGGCTGTAAAAGAAATTCAAGAATTCTTTTCAAATATAAAAAATAAAACTTCCGAGCAAGTTAAGAAAATAAAAACTCTTGCAATGAAGCATAATCTCAAACTAGGCGAAAACAAGAAATTATTTTGTAAATACTGCTTTAATGTTCACAAAAACCCGGAAATAAGAATAAATAAAAAAACCAAATCAGTGAAATGTGAAAATTGCAAAAAAATTTCTCGATGGAAAATGAGCTAGATTTTAAAAAATCAAAACTTAAACTTTCTTGAATTTTCCAACAAGCTTAACCAAGTCTGTTTGTCCTAAGAAAATTGATCTGCAGCAGTATCTTTCCAAGCCCAGGTCATCTAAAACCTTCCCAGACTTTTCTCCAGCCTCAACCCGTTTTTTATATTCTTCCCACAAGTGGCCGATTGGTTTACCGCAGCTAAAACATCTTATTGGAATTATCATATTTTCTAGTAAACGGGTTGCTTTTTAAAAGTTACTATTTAGGATATACAAATCTTTAAAAACAAAACAGGTTTTAGAGGCTACAGTTTCAGAATAAAGGAGGAGACTATGACAAAAAAGTGTATTTACTGCAAAAGCGAAATTTCAGACAACAGTGTTATTGACTTTTGTGACAAATGTGGTGTTGGAGTTTGGGGCGAAAAAATGTTTAAAGCAATCGTCGCATCAATGGAAAATGCAAGAGACAATAACGATTTAGAGCTATTTAATAATACCTCTAGAAGTTTAAATATGTCTAAGCTTTAATCGCAGAATTAAGAATTCTAGCATGTACTTAGCATGCGAAGCTTTTTAAATGAAGTCTATTTGTTTAAAACATGGGAAAGATGAATCGAGTAATAAGTCGTGGAAAGCCGGGGCTTAGCAAGCACTTTCAAGAATTTGAAGTTGGAGATAGCGCCGCAGTAGTTAAGGAACCAACAATAGATTCTAAATTTCCATTAAGACTTCAAGGAAAAACAGGAATCATCGAAGGGAAACGAGGAAAATTTTATGTTCTTGGATTAAAAGATCAAAACGAAAAAAAACAGTTTTTAATTGATCCAGTCCATCTGAAAAAAATAAAACAAATAAAAACAACAAAAGTTGACAAGAAACCAAAAACAACAAAATGATAAGAAATAGAGAATCATTAAGTATGGCTGAAGCAGAAGAGTACCTTAAAGGTAATGATAGTGCTAGTGAGTTAGTCGGCTTCATAAACAAGTTTGTTCAGATAGACTCAAAAAAAGCTAAAGAGCTTAGAGCGAAACTCCAAGACCTAAATCTGTTAAAAATAAAATCCGAGCATATCTCTAAAGTTATAGATCTTTTGCCGGAAAATGCAGAAGACTTAAACAAAATCTTTATCGACGTAAGATTAGATGAAGATGAAATCCAAAAAATATTGGATATAGTTAAACATTACAGGTAAAGAACATGGAAAAAGAAGAATATGCAATTGTACTAGAATATTTACCAAACGGATACCCTTTGGAAAGAAAAATGATTCCCATAGTACAAGCTATCGGAGAAAAGAATCTTACCCTATTGGAATTAGTTCCTAGAAGAGGTTCTAGTTTTGAAATCGGAGAAAAAGTTTATATCGGAGAAGGAAAAAGAGACAAGGTTTATTATATCTCTGGAAGACTTGCAAGAGACAAATTAACCGAAGCAGGAAAAGCTCAACTAGAAGAGTTCATTAAAAGAATTGTTGGAGAAAGAGAAGCAGAATTTGTTGAATTTTACAATAAATCAGATGCAATAAACAAAAGAGTTCACCAACTAGAATTTTTGCCAGGACTAGGAAAAAAGCATATGCAAGAAATAATTAAACAAAGAGAAGAAGAACCTTTCAAATCTTTTGAAGATATCCGAAAAAGGGTTCCAAACCTTCCAGACCCACAAAAAGCTATTGAGAGAAGGATTTTTAAAGAGCTAGTAGATTTGGAAAGATATAATTTGTTCGTTCATTAAAAAAATACAATGGAAGCAAAAGAAAAACAAGAAACAGCGACGAAAGAAGCACAAAAGCCTAAAATGAACCCTATGCTAGCTAAGCAACAAGAACATTTGGGCAGAATGGTTAGAATTCTTGGAACAGATGTAGATGCAAATATGGCAATTTATCCAGCTCTTACTAAAATAAAAGGAATTTCCTGGAGTGTTGCTAATGCCGTTTGCGTTTCTTTAAGGATAAGCAAAAAAACAAAAGTTGGAGCATTAAATGAAGTAGACATAAAAAAAATTTCAGATTTCATCAAAAAACCCACTTTTTCTAAATTCTTATTAAACCGAAGAAAAGACAGGGAAACAGGAGACGATGAGCATCTTGTCGGAACAGACTTAGAATTAAAAAAAGAGTTTGATATTAAAAGATTAAAACAAATTAGAAGTTACAAAGGGTTAAGACACTACTTGAATCTTCCAGTAAGGGGACAAAGAACAAAGAGTCATTTCAGAAGAAACAGAAGCAAGGGTGTTGGAATTAAAAAGAAAACAGCTGCTAAATAAATAAAATGAAAAGAAAACATAAACTTTATTCACGACCAAAAAGACCTTTTGATAAAGCAAGAATAGACGAAGAAGCAATAATAATCGAGAAATTCGGATTAAAAAGCAAAACTGAAATTTGGAAAGCTGATGCTAAAGTTAAATTAATCAGAAAGAAGGCAAAAAACCTTATCACTGCGAGTCAAGAAGAACAGCAAGCATTTTTCGCTAGACTTAAGAAGATAGGATTCAATGTTAAGTCTATAGCAGATGTTCTTTCTTTAACCAAAGAAGATTACTTGCAAAGAAGACTTCAATCAATTGTTGTTGCAAAGAAGATCTTACCAACAATGAAAGCAGCAAGACAAGCAATTACCCACAGAAAAATAATAGTAAATGCAAATGTTACAGACAGCCCTTCTTATATTGTTCCAGTTGAGTTTGAAAACAAAATCAAATTAAAACAAAAAACTAAAAAAACAATTAAATTAGAAAAGCCAGCTGAAGAAAAATCTGAAGAATCAGCAGAGGAAGCAAAAGAATGAAAAGAAAAATTGAAGAAGTAACATCTGAAATGAGTGGAGGAGAGCTTAAAATAAGAGAACAAATGGGAGAGGATGAATCTGAAGATCAAGAAGGAAAATCTGAAAAAAAGAAAGGTCCAGAATTAGAAGCAATTGTCCACATTTATACTTCTTTCAATAATACTATTGTCCATGTTACAGACATGTCTGGAAAAACACTTTCCAAAGTTACCGGAGGAATGGCAACCAAGCACGATAGACTTAAGGCAAATCCAACAATTGCTATGTTCATCGCAAAAAGAGTTGCTGAAGAAATTGCACCTCTGGGAATAAAATCACTTTATGTTAGAATAAGATCAAAAACAAATAGCCAATCTTTAGGTCCTGGTGCTTATGCAGTTATTAAGAGTCTTTCACGTTCTGGGTTCAAGGTAGTTAACATTTTAGATGTTACGAGAATTCCACGAGGGGGACCAAAGAAGAAAGGAGGAAGGAGGGGAAGAAGAGTTTAAAATCTCTTTATTCTAAATATTAAAATGCAAATAATCCAACAAAAACCAAATCAGATGACATTTAGAGCTGAAATGTCTGAAAGTTTAGCAAACGCAATAAGAAGGCATATAAATCACATCCCTATTCTCGCAATCGATGAAGTTGAAATTGTAAAAAATGATTCAGCTTTATACGACGAAACAGTTGCTCATAGAATTGGTTTAATTCCCTTAAAGATGGACAAGACTGTAACTGAAAAAAACGCGGAAATGGATATGAGCCTTTCAGTAAAAGGAGAAGGATTTGTTTACTCCGGGAAATTCTCCGGGGGAACAGGCGTTGTTTATGACAAATTGCCAATAACTTATTTAGAAGAAGAGCAAGAATTACAAATTGTTGCTCACACAAAGCTTGGAAAAGGGTTTGAGCATTCAAAATTCTCCCCCGGATTTTTGTTTTATAGAAATGTTTCTGAGATAAAAATGGATGCAGATTTATACGATGACTTCAAAAAGATTTGTCCTAATAATGAGGTTAAGAAAGAAGGTAAAAGTATAATTGTTTATGATAATTTAAAAACAGAAGTTTCTGACGTCTGTGAAGAAATTTGCAGAAGAAAAAACAGAAAATTGGAAATAACTCCGAAAAACGAGTTGGTTATCACTGTTGAATCTGTTGGACAATTGGATGTAAAGGATGTTTTCTTGAAGTCTGTAGATGCATTGCAAAAAGATTTAGACACTATTTCTAAAAAACTTAAATAAATCTTAAATTTGGATCAGCTAAGAATTAAATATACTTTATACCTTACTAGCGATACTTTTAAAACAAGTTTAATTCTTGTTTTTTTGTTAAGCAGGAGTAGCGAAGTGGTCAAACGCGCGGGACTCAAGATCCCGTCTCTTAGTGAGTTCGGAGGTTCGAATCCTCTCTCCTGCATCAGATTTATTGTCCCTGTAGCTCAGCCTGGATTAGAGCACCACACTCCTAATGTGGGGGTCGCAGGTTCGAATCCTGTCAGGGGCGTTTTTCAACGATTTTTGATTTAACAAAAGTTTTAAATAGAAGTAAGATTAATCTTATTTATGATAATTGATACCACTAAGATGAGTTCAAGAGGGCAAGTCGTCATACCCTTAGAAATGCGTCATGATATTTCTGAAGGAGATAAATTAATTGTTATTCGAAGAGATGACGAAATAGTTTTAAAAAAATCCATTCCGGAAAGCGCTCTTTTGTCTGAAAGTTCTTTTGCTAAAACCTGGCTTAATAAAAAAGAGGATGAAGCATGGAAGGACTTGTAAAAGGAGATGTCGTTGTAATCAGATTTCCCTTTTCAAATCTTAAAGAAGTTAAAAAAAGACCTGTTTTAATTTTAAAACCTTTAAAAGGCGAGGATATTCTCGCAGCACAGATAACTGGCGAATCTTATGCAACTCTTTTAGAAGTTCCATTAAGAAAAGAAAGCTTTAAACAAGGAAGCCTTAAACGAGAGAGTTATGTTAGAATAGACAAAATTGCTTCTCTAGAAAAATCTTTAATAGAATACAAAATCGGGGCATTAAAACAAGAGAAAATCAATGAGATAATCGATAAAATTTGTTATTTGTTAAAGAATTAGTGAAAATTTTAAAAACTAATCCTCTTACAGGACTTCTTGGATTTTTCTTATTTTAGTAACATTTAAAATACGAAATTTTATACTATTTACATGCGTAGGTAATATAGTGGTTAGTATATCTGCCTTCCAAGCAGATCGCCCGGGTTCGAGTCCCGGCCTGCGCATTTTTTCAAATGAACTTAGAACAAACCTACAAAAAAATTGGAAAGTTTCACGATAAAAGCTACAAGCTTCTTTTACTGATTCCTTTAGCTTTGCTGATTTTCTCAATTGTTTATATGGTTCAATTTTATGAAAAAAATGATGCTTTATTTAAGAGAGATATTTCATTAACAGGAGGAACTTCTGTCACAATCAACGATAAAATAAACTCAGAAGAATTAAAGCAAGCAATATCTAATAAACTTGAAGGGGTGAATGTAAGAGAGGTTTCTGATTTAATTTCCAAAGAAGAACTTGCGGTCATTGTTGAAACAAAAAGCGGAGAAGCTGAAACAAGAAAAGTTTTAGAAGAATTTCTCGGATATGAATTAACTCCAGAAAATAGTAGCTTTGAATTCTCTGGAGAAACATTGAGCAAAGGATTTTACAAGCAACTTTTAATTGCCATTATTGTAGCATTTATTTTAATGTCCATTGTAGTTTTCTTTCAGTTCAAGAGCATTGTTCATTCACTAGCGGTAATTTATTCTGCATTTGCAGATCTTTTAATGTCCTTGGTTGTAATAAATCTTTTAGGAATCGAAATTTCCAGTGCAGGTATTGTTGCTTTCTTAATGCTTATTGGTTACTCTGTTGATACAGATATTTTACTTGCAAATAAAGTTCTTAACAGAAAAAATAAATCTGTGAATAGAGTAATTTTCGATTCATTCAAAATAGGAATGACTATGACTTGGACTTCTCTTTTTGCAGTTGTAGCCGCATTCTTTATTGTTGGCCCATTTTCTTCGGTGTTATACCAAATATTTTTAATCATGGGCTTAGGACTTTTGTTTGATTTAATGAACACCTGGCTTACAAATGTTTCAATAACTAAATGGCATGCGCTTTCCAAAGAAAAGAAAGCTCAAGCAACCCAATAAATCAAAATGAAAATTAAATTTACCTGGAGAGTCTGGCTATGGATTGTGATATTCATCTTCTCTTTAATCGCAATATTCATAACTCCAACTTTCGGGCAAAAAGGGGTTTTAGTTACCAATGTTGTTCAAAATTCTACGGTTTTTAACGAGGGTTTAAGAAATGGAGAAGTAATTCAAGCAATTGACGGAAACAAAATTCAAACAGTCGAAGACTTTTTAGAAATTCTTAAAGAAAAAACAAATCTCTCCGAGGACACAAAAACAATAATTCAAACTAAAAAAGCAGAATACATAGTTTTCTCAAACAACCCCTTAGAATTCTCTGTTTCAGAAGTTCCAAAATCTAACTTAAGATGGGGTTTGGATTTAGCAGGGGGTTCAAGAGCAGTAATTCAAGCGGAAAATCATTCTTTAACCCTAACAGAAGCAAATGACTTGGTAGACATTATGAGAAACAGATTTAACGCTTATGGTGTTTCTGAAATGAATCTTAAACCAGTGAATGACTTAAATGGAAACTATTTTGTTTTAATCGAAATCGCAGGGGCAACACCCAGAGATTTAAAGAATTTAGTTTCTCAGCAAGGAAAATTTGAAGCTAAGGTTGGAGAACAACTTGTCTTTATTGGTGGAGAAAGAGATGTTGCAGATGTTGCAAGAAGCGGGCAAGATTCTGGAATTTATTCTTGTAATGCAATCGAAGGGGGATATGTTTGTCAGTTTAGATTCACTGTTTATTTAAGCCAGGGCGCAGCAACCAGGCACGCGGAGATTACAAAGAATCTAGACATAAATAGAACCCAATCAGGAGTTTATCTAAATGAAACATTAGACTTATACTTGGATGATCAATTAATGGACAGTTTGCTTATTAGCGAGGGATTAAAGGGAGTTGTAACAACTCAGATTTCAATTCAAGGTTCTGCAGTAGGAGAAACAGAAAGCCAGGCTTATGATAATGCTAAAGAGCAAATGAAGAATCTTCAAACAATTCTTATTACAGGAAGCCTTCCTTTCCAACTTGAAATTGTGAAGTTAGACACAATTTCTCCAACATTGGGAGACAGTTTCTTTAAGTATATTTTAATTGCAGGAGTTGTTGCACTTGTTCTTGTTGCATTAACTGTTTTCTTGAGATACCGTTCTAAAGCAGCTCTTCTTCCAATTATTGTCGCTACCTCAGAAATTATAATCACCCTAGGAATTGCAGCTTTCTTAAAATGGGATTTGGACTTGCCTAGTATTGCTGGAATCTTGGCTGCAATTGGTACAGGTATTGATGATCAGATTGTTATTCTTGATGAAGCGAGTGAACAAAGTAAAGAAACCTTAAGTGTTAAACAGAGATTGAAACGAGCATTTGCAATTATCACTGGTGCATATTTAACAACTGTCGCATCATTAGTTCCTCTTTGGTGGGCAGGTGCAGGATTATTGAAAGGGTTTGTTTTCACAACCTTAGTTGGAATAACTCTGGGAGTAGTTATAACTCGTCCAGCTTTCGCAGATTTGATTAAAGCAATAAAGAAAGATTAATTCACAAAGCATAAAAACAAATAATATTTAATCTGTTAATGGAAAATATTCTGAAAAAAGAGGGAAAAGACTTAAAAGAAATTTTTAACAGAATAAAAAAGCGAGATTTTTCTGGAAATACCGGATTAGCAATAAAAAATTCAACTTATCAGTTAGCAGCAAATATTGTATCTAAAATCGGTTCTATTTTATTTACAATTGTCTTAGCTAGACTTTTACTTCCCGAGCTGTTCGGATTGTACTCATTAGCTTTAGCAACAATTCTTTTGTTTGCAACGTTTACAGATTTAGGGATAAATCAAACTGTTGTTAGATTTTTATCTAAGTCTTATTCTAAAAAAAGTCCTTCTAAGGCTATAGCGTATATGATTTATCTTGGGAAAATAAAATTTATCAGAATTTTAATCTCTTCAGGAGCTTTATTGTTATTAGCAAGATTCATTTCAGAGAGTTACTATCAAAAACCAATTTTTTTAGCTTTAATTGCAGGTTCTTTGTATTTGCTTGTCACAGGAATTATTTCATTTTTACAACTCTTGTTGCAATCTCTTAATGATTTCAAAACTCTTTTCTACAGAGAGCTTCTTTTTCAAGGGATGAGAATTGTGATTGCCCCTTTAACGATCGTTTTCTTAATCAGTAAACTCGAAGTTTCCTACAAAGTCTTTTGGATAATTTTTTCCTTGACTCTTATTTGGATTTTAGTACTTGGAGTTTTCTATTTGATTATAAAAAAGAATTTGCTATTCAAAAAATCAAAAGTTTACAAGATTTCCAACAAAGACAAAAAAGAAATGAGCAAATTCATTCGGGAAATGTTTTTGATGGGTCTTGCAGGCTTTTTGTTAGGTTATATAGATATGATTGTTTTAGGTAGGTTCATTTCATCTGAATTTATCGGATTTTACCAGATTGCAATGGGCTTTGTTGGTTCTTCTATTCCTTTAATCACTTTTTCTAGTGCATTGTTTCCTTTATTCAGCAAGCTTTCTGGAAAAGAATTATTTAAAACATTCAGCAAATCTGTGAAACTGACAGTATTAATTTCCACTTTCGCAACAATTTTTGTTTTAATTCTTTCCCCTCAAATAATTCAAATTCTTTATGGTGCAACATATTTGCCTTCTATAAATTTGCTTAGAATTCTAAGCTTTATGATTATAATCAGCCCATTAACTTCCCTTTACAGCAGCTTTTTGATCGCTCGAGGAAATCCCCGCTCAATTGTGTTAAGTTTGGGCTTAACAACCCTTTTATGTTTAATTCTTTCTTACGTTCTTGTGAAATCCTTTTTAATTCAAGGAGAATTAGCTGCAGTATATGGGGTTTGCATTGCGATAATAGTCAGTAATCTTTTTTATTTGGTTTCTTTAATCTGGATTAACAAGAATTCACAAGTTTCTTATAAATCTGCTCATAAATCTTAATTACTTTATTTATATCATAATTAGACAGGACTTGCTTTATTGCTTTTTCATCTGTTTTTGGTTTAAGGACAATAATTTTCTTTAACGTTTGATAAATTTCTTCAGATTCATTTTTCTTTAAGAGATACCCTGTTTTTTCAGTTATGATTTCTTTTATTTCGGGCATAGAAGTAGAAACAATTTTTGCTCCACAAGAAAGTGCTTCGATTATTGCAACAGGAGGAGAAGCACATTTAAGGGGAAATGTTGGTTCATGCAAATCCACTAAAATTAATGTTTTTTGAAAAACAAGGGGCATATTTTCGTTTTTTCCGAGTATTTCAAAATTTTTTCGTACTTCTTCACGGAGATTATCATTTTCATCAAGAGTTGCAGAATTAAAAACAAATTTAAAAGAAGGAAATTCTTTTTTTAATCTTTTAAATGCGACAATTAATTCTTTTGTTGGAGAGCGGAGTGCAAGAATATATTTTCTTGATTGTTTTTTGAAATTATACTTTTTTAAATCAATTCCGAAAGGAACATAAGCTGCATTTTTAATCTCTGATTTTAACTCTTTTAAGACAGCATTAGAAGTAATAACTCCTAAATTTACCGAGTTTAAAGAATTGATAACCACATTTCTTCTTTTTTTAGCAGAGGGATACGCAGGCAATCCTAACAAACTGAATATAAAAGGCTTTTTCTTAATAGCTTTTAAAATTTTTAAGTAAGAGACTGGCCTTCCCCCTTTAGCAAAGAAATGTACAAGATCAATATTTTCTTTTTGTATGATTTTTCTATACAAAAATAAGAGTTCTAAATAATTTGACCATCTATAGAATCGTATTCCTTGGATGGTTTCATGTTTATCTAGTTTTTTTCCATCGATTCGAGATTTGTTTCTTGTAAGAATTACTGCTTTATGTCCTCTTTTTATCAACGCTTTTGCATGAGTTATTACCACGTTCCTTGTTCCTTCTGCAAAAGGAGGGTTCAAATCTCCGCCTTCAATTAAGATGTTCATTTTATTTTTTTATTGTAAAAAATATCATGTGAAAAAAAGAAGAGGGTAAAAACTTGTTAAACTTATTTAGAATATTTAATATTCCAAATAAAATCTTGTTCTTAATCGGAGCATCTAGAAGTTTATCTGCCTGGAAGTTTAAGGGATAGATAAGTTTTCTTACTTTTTTATAATTCGTTCGATACATCTCAGCGTCTATTTTTAATCCAAAAACCCTTTTTACTTTCTCTGCTAAAAACTTTTCATTAAGTGTGTCAAATACAATTAAACCTCCTCTTTTTGTCACTCGAATCATTTCCCTGATTATTTTTTGTTGATCTTCCCAAGGCAAGTGCCATAGTAAATGATACGTAAAAGTTAAATCAAAAGATTCATCTTTAAAAGGCATTTTTTCTCCTTCAGAAAGAACCACTTTTATTTTTTTATTGGCAAATTTTTTCTTTAAAACTTCTAGCATCTCTTTGGAAGTGTCCAAACCCGTATAGTCGATTCTAGAGTCTTTAACAATCTCAGATAGAATCCTTCCGGTTCCACACGCGACATCTAAAACTCTTATTTTTTCTTTCTTAATTTTATTTAAAGAATTCTTGATTATTTTTGTTTCAAATTCATGCTTCTTTTTATGGAAGATAGATTCAGATCTAGTCTTATCAAATGTTTCTACAAAATCTTTTTGTTGATATTCGTTTATAATTTCCTCTTTTTTATTCATTTTTTATTTAAACTAATTACTATTTAATAAGATTTCTAATTGTCTTTAAGCGGTTTCCAACTTATTTAAACAATTGAAAGTTATCTTAGCCAATCTTTTCGCATCTTTTATAGAATAATGAAAATTAATGGGAATCCCAACTATTCTCTCAGAAATATCTTTAGTATTTGGGTATTTTTTTTCATAATTCGAATAATGTATTGCTAGAGGCTTGTTCCAAATTACTCTTCCTACGACCCCATTCTTTCGTAGTAGTTCTAAAAATCGCAATCTTTGAGAAGCTAGATTCTTTGGTAAAAGAAAACTAAAATAGGTATAAACATGTTCCTGATTTGAATCTGGTTGGAATTCAACTTTTCCCCTCAAAGTATTCTTTAAAACCTCGGCGACTCTCTTTTTAGAAGAAATTATTTTGTCTATCTTATTTAAATAATAACTAGTGATTTTTCTTGAGAGAGAGTTAATTTTTCTTATTTTAACTTCTTCATAAACGAGGTCTTGTTCATAAAGTCCTTTATCTCTTTTGAAATTTTTTATGAAATTAGCATTTTTTCCAAGGTAGTACAAAAAAGAAATGATAGATGGAGAATTATCTTGTTTAGAAAGAGAAACAGGAGTCTTCATTAATGCAAATCCTCCAGAAATTGAAGGGAGAGATTTGTAAAAACTGAAGAAAGCAGCATCTCCCACCGTGCCAACTCTTTGATTATTATGAATTGCTCCCAGAGAATGGGCACAATCTTCAATAAGCAGTTGATTTTTCCCTAAAATCTTTTTTATTTTTTCAACTTCGCAAGGTAGTCCATTCATGTTGTTTACAATCAAAGCTTTCGCTTGCTTATCATAGCTTTTCTTTAAAGTTTTTGGGCTTATGTTCCAAGTATCTTTTTCAATATCTATAAGTACAGGAGTAATATTATTCTTTTCAAATATCTCTCGAAAAACTGAGCAAATAAATGCAGGGATCATTATCTTGCAATCCTTTAAATTGTATCTATCTAAAATTAGCTGAAATGCAGTTCTTCCATAGTTTGTTAAAACAACTTCTTTTTGGGGATATTTTTCCTTAAGAAAGGTTTCTAAATTCTCTCGATTAAGAAATATCTCCCCTAATTCTGAAAAGAGAATATTTCTATCCCCATGGAATTTAATCATTTTCCAGAAAAGGGATTGAGATTTAAATATCTTAGCAGCTTGGAAGAATTATAAAATTAGCGAAAAGAATTTAAAATAAGTTTGGAACTTATGAATAGGGGCCTGTTAAGATTAAACCCTTTCAGGTCCATTTTAATATGAGTTTAAACTTAGAAATCTTAAAGCAACCGGATCCTAATTGGGATATCCGTGTTAAAAAAGGAAAAGGGTCAATTTATCAGACTAGCGGATATGCTGAATATCTTGAGAAGTCTTTGGGAATGAAAAACGAATTTTTAATTGCTAAGAAGGATGATGAAATTGTAGGCCAATTGGTTTTAAGCTCTGGTCCTCTTTTTGTAAAATATCTCAAGGGAAAGAGAGAATTATTGTTTAAAATTTTTTCAAGATTTTTTAGAGTGTATACCTTTATCAAAGGGCCTATAGTTCTTGAACAAAAGAAGAAAAAAGAGATTTATTCTTTATTCTTAGATTATTTAAACAAAAAATCAAAAAAAGGAGCTTTTATGGCTCAAGATTTGTCTCTTCCTATTGAAGAAGGAGAAGAAGTATATGAACTCTTTAAAGAAAAAGGGTTTTATCAAGATGCTTGGGGGACTTTTCTTGTGGATTTAACTCAAACTGAAGATACTCTTTGGAAGAATCTAAGCAAAACACGAAGAAATTTGATAAATCGAGGAAGAAATGAAGGTGTCGAAGTAAAAGAAGCTAACTCTAAAGAAGATTACGAAAAGGTTATAGATATAATCGAAGATATGAGCAATCGAAATAAGATCTTTGTACATCCCCGAGAATATTATCATACTCTCTTTGAAGTGTTAAGTTCAAAAAATTTAATAAAAACTTTTTTTATCGAAAAAAATGGAAAAGGAATCGCAACAGTCTCTGTTTATTTATTCAATAATCAAGCAATTCAAACCCTCGTCGCGCATACAAATTATAGCCTAGAAGAAAAAATTCAAGGCACAGATATTTTGGAATGGCACATTATAACCTGGGCAAAAAAGAATGGTTATATTACATATGATTTAGCAGGAATAAGACCCTCTAGTAGTAACCCCAAGGATATTTCTCTTAAAGAGTACAAAAGTAGATGGGGCGGAAAAGAGATTCATTACCCCTATTTTTCAAAAGTTTATTCAAAACCAAAATTCTTAATAGTTAACCCTTTAAAGAAAATTGCGAAGAAATTTAGAATCGGATTTTAATTTATTCCACTTTCTTTGCAATGCAGCAGAGATTTCTTGCAACTTGAGAAGGTAGGAGAGCTAAAAACAAACGGATTATATGGCTCTTCAAAGTAGGATTCATTGATACTGGTTGAACATACCAAACTTTCTGAATCTTAAATCCATATCTTTTTAATATAGTTCTTAGAGTAGTCTCATCATACCAAAGAGTATGATCTGTTATAGAAACCCCACTAATTTGATTTCTGAACAGTCTCTGCAAGAAAAAAGAAGCACCATGAGCATTAGGAGTGGTTATGATAAGTAAACCCTCTTTTTTTAAATGTCTAATAATATTCTCAAAGCACATTCCAACATTATTCAAATGCTCCAAAACTTCTTCAACAAGAACAACATCAAATTTTTCTTTTAAATCGAATTTATTTTCAACATTTTGGTATCGAACATCATAGCCTAGCTTTTTTAGTTTTTCGATCCCCTCTTTATTCAAGTCTAATCCAACTATCTTTTTAGCAACTTTTTTAGCTCTTCCATGTATCCAGTTAGGACCACCATATTCATCATCAATACCCATTCCCACGCATCCAAATTCTAAAACTGTCTTGTCGGTTAAGAGACCTTTTTTGATAATATCATCAATTCTGTTTTTAACAAATCTCATTTTAAAGAGTAGCAAAATCTTGTTTTAAAGTTTATTGTTCTCTAATTGAATTAATAAAGCATCAATAAAGAACTTAGTTGCCCAAGAAAGCAGCATATTTGGGCAGTAAGCTCCGTTTAATGGCGCAGAACCTGCAATTCCTCCATAAATTCCAAGGTTATCTGAATTTAGATTTTGAGTGCTTTTAACAAACGCAAGAAGATTGTCCGCAGTTTGTTTGTAAACTTTATTTTTGGTTAGATTAAAAAGCTGATAAAGCAAAATAACGAATTGAGCATCAGAAGTTAAAGCACTATGTGCTTTTTGAACAGACTGCCATTGTTTGTTATAATTTCCTTGAGGAACAGGGTTTCTTCTTAGTGTTAGCAGGAGGTTGTCTGCGAAAAGTTTTGCAGAATTAATATAATTATTATCTTTTAAGATAAGCCCAGATTCAAGAAGCCCGCTAGCAGTGTAAACAAGATAATGGGTGTAAGTATGGCTGTGCTTATAATACCCATTTTTTAATTGATTTTTTATTGCCCAATTTAAATTTTTTATTGCCGCACTTTTATATCTTAAGTTTTTAGTTATTTCCCAAACCTTCAACAAAGCCCACGCAGTTCTGGTGTTATGAGCATTTCCAAATAAGCCAATCAGTTTTAAAATCTTATTTTTTATTCCTAATGCAAATTCTTCTTTGCTCCAGTTTCCATTCTTTTCTTGAATATAAACAAGCCAATCAGCTGCTCTAGTAATGGAATTAAGATATTTTGTATCCTGAGTTTGATTGTACATGTCTGTTAAGCCCAATAACACCTGTCCTGTATCAAAAACATATTCCCATTTTCCAGACTTATCTTGTATTTTAACCAACCAGTCAGCTATTTTTTTAGCTCGGTTAAAAAAATCTTTATTTTTAGTAAGAGTGTATAATTCTAAAAGCGTTGGAATAATATACCCAGAAACTTCTTGATAGCTTTCTTTGCACCATCCTTTTCCGATTGTGTAATATTTAGAAACACCTCCGTTTAAAGCAATATCTTGTGCGTTGAACATCCAAGTAGTTGCGGCATCTAAGTTTTGGCCGAATTTATTTTTTATTATCTTTGTCATTTTTTAGCAACCCATGCGCTAAAAAAATTTAGTTTAGGAAATAAATAAAATAATCTGCTTTTATTTTTCTCAATAAGATAGACTTGTTTGACTTCTTTAAACTGAGTTAAGAGAGTTTTTGTGAATTTTTCAGGATTAAACCATCTCTCCTTAAACCCCTTGTATCTCCATTGTGTCAGCTCACGATATTTTTGAATTAATCTATGGGGGACAAGATATCTTCTATGCAAACCAAATTTATTTTTGTCAACAACAATCAAAACGCCTTCTTTTTTTAAGACTCGATAAAGTTCAGAAAGCGCTTGTCTTAAATCAGGAACATGTTGCAAAACATCCACTGTAAAAATGTAATCAAAACTGTTATCTTTGAAAGGAATGTTTGTTACAGAACCAACAACAAATTTTCCTTTCCCAATCTTTTTTTTAGCTAATCGAACATATTCCTCGGAAAAATCCATTCCAATGAGGTTAAACCCCTTTTCAATAAAATATCTCGCAAATCTACCTTCACCGCAACCAGCATCTAAAATTTTACCTTTATTTCTTATATGTGATTTCAAAAAATTTAAAATCATCCAACCAGAATCATTTTTCTCTCCAATTTCAGGAACAAAATTTTCATCACCTTGAACTTTTATTCTTTTATTAAAAAAATCTTGCAATCTTTTTTCTTTTTCACTTATCATTTTTCAAAATCTTTTAAAATTTTAACATATTTATTTTTGAATTCCTCATCAAACTGAAGATTTGGGCTGTTTTTAGAATATTTTACCCTTGTTTTTTTGTCGGTGAGTTTATTTATTGCTTCAGCCAGCTCTTGAGAATCATTTACAATTAATCCGTTGTTGTATTTTTTTATGTATTTGCTAACGCATTCCAAATCAGTTACAACAACAGGCACTTTACAATTCATGAATTCAAATAGCTTAGCAGGATTTCCAAACAAAGTTAGTTTGCTTTTTTGGAATAAAACAACCCCGATATCTGCAGCGCCAACATAATCATTCATTTGAGAGTAATCTCTTGAACCAAGATAAATAACTCTGTCTGTGAATCTTTTCTTGATTTCTTCCCAGTATTCTGGTTCTTTTATCCATCCGAGAATAACTAACTTAACATTTCTTTTTATCTTTGGCAAAGCTTTAATCAAAAAATCCAAGCCATAATCTTTGACAATGCTTCCCTGAAAAAGAAGAAAAATTTCATTGTTCTTTAATCCTATCTCTTTTCTTATTTCCTTTTTTCTTTTTTCAGAAATTAAAGAAAAATTAGAATAATTTGGGATAACTTCGCAGCGTTTTTTGAATTTTTTTACATGAATTAGATGAAGTTCAGAAGCAGTTAAAACATAATCTGCAAGAAACATTAATTTATCAAAAATCCAATCATATTTGTGAATATCATGCTTGTCATAAATTATCTTTACATTAGGCTTTAGAATTTTAATGATTATTGATGGCAAGAATCCAGAGATTCTATGAGCATGAATTATCTTTATTTTGTCTTTTAATGCTCTTTTTATGGTCTTAATTAAGAAATGCTTGTATGGTTCATTCTTTTCCTTTAGATATTCTATTGTTTTAATTCCGTTCTTATTAGAAGCTTTTACAAACTTAATCCCTCGGGATTCCAAAGCATCATTTGCAAAAATATGAGCTATTTCCATATGTTTATTGAGTTAAAAGTGTTTAAAACTTTATCTTTATTCCAAATCTTCTCCAATTTTTTTAGACACAAAATGTTGTTTTTTCAACTCTAGAATCATTTTTTCTAACAAGTCAATTTTATATCTTCCTTCAAACATTCCATGCAAATAAAAAGATACAAACTTTTTACCCTTAATTTCCTTTTTGAAAATTTCCAAAATTTCAGAATCAGTTTTGCCTTGCCCCACCCAATATTCTATAAAAGGCATTCTATTTTTTCCACAAAGATTTAGGGGGATATTTTCCAATCCTTCGAAGCTTCCTTTTTTATCAAAATCACTGATGTATCTTATTCCTGCACGCTTTAATTCTAATAACACTTCTTTGTTAACATTAAAACCCGGAGAGCTCCAACTTTTTGGGTTTTGTTTAAAATAAACTTGATACTTAGAAATCATTTGATTTAATCTTTTTTTAATAGAGACATTTTCTAGATTTCTAGTCCATTCTCGATGTTTCCAACCATGCATGCCTAGTTCATGCTTTTCTAATAAAATTCTTTGTAATATCTTTTTGTTTGCTTTTACAAAATCTCTGGGAAACAAAAGCATTCTTAATTTTTCTTGGAGTGTCCAAAGATGAATACTTCTTTCTCCAGCACTTTTCATCGGATTACGATTCATAAGAATTTCAAATAAGTTGGATTCTCCCCCCATTACCAAATAGAAACTTCCTTTGACTTGATGGTTTCTAAAAAGTTCTAAAAGATTAGGCACTCCTTCACGAATTCCTTTATCTGATTCTAAATCAATTCTGATAACAAATGTCTTTTGTTTTTTCATTTTATCCTAATTGAGCGCAGATTTTTGGCCCGATTATTTTAATCACCGGTAAAGGAAGAAGTCTCCAAATAGCTCTAAATTTTTTAAGAGAACTCTTTTTGTTAGGATCATATTCAAAGTTTTTTGTAAAGCAAACTTTCTTGTAAACTTTTCCTAGCCATTTTTGCTTGAATTTAAACAAACTTTCCTCTCTTGTGCCAGGTTCAATTTCTAAATCAACTTGTCCAATATCAAATTGTTTAATTCCTCTTTTCATGCATTCTTTAATTGATTCCCAATAAAGTAAATCGTTCACTCGAGTTCCTCGATATTTTGAATCTGAAACATTGAATGAAACATAAGCATAACTTTTGTTTACAAAAATAATAATGGAGCCAATTAACCTGTCGGGTAAGTAAAAATTAAGCCCCAAAAAAATATCAACCAACATCACAAAAAAAATATAAAAAAAAAAGAAAAAAAATTGTGGAAATCCAAAATACTTCATTAGCCATAAATAAAAAAAATAA